>CALWBS010000306.1 GCA_944376135.1 uncultured Enterocloster sp. | reverse complement strand
TCCGGATATTTAGTTCCTGACCAGTCCTATATCGGGGAATGGTCTGTTAAGGTTACCCTTTTTTGCTCTGCTGCAATAAATTTAACTTTTTTCATATCACCTCTTGACATTTCTTAGCTGGACTTCTTCCTTTTGCCCGCCCTATACGAGAAAACTCTCACCCCTGCGGTGAATCTCCCGAATCTTATCCCTGTACAAAGCCGCGCAGGGAAGCGCCCTAAACCGGGCCGCTGCTTCAAAATCTTCCCAAAAATGCATGGGGAACACCACATCCGCTCCCACCATGCGCATAAAATCATCCATCCCCAGGTAAAAATCCTTTTCCTGTCGGGGATCAATGAGCATGAAGGCCAGGTCAATATGCGTCCCCGCCAGCTTTTTCATCTCGCTGCGGAAATTGTCCCGCATGCGCTGGTTATAGTCCTCCGGTTCCCCTTCCCATACCCAGTGATTAAGGTCCCCGGCATGATAGATGGTTTTCCCCTCTGTCTGCAGCAGGAAGGCAACGCCCTCGTCTGTGGATTTAAAGGTCTGCACCGTAAGCGCCGCGTCCCACATAAACTCTGCCGTCTCTCCAGGGCCCATAAACCAGGTTCTGTCCTTCAAATCCTCGGGCACCCGCTTTTTCCATATATCATCGGACAAAATATAGTATACCCGCGGATATTTTTCAGCCAGTCCGAAAATAACCGGTGAAAAGTGATCTCCATGCCTGTGGCTGGCAAATACAACCAGGGGTTTTCCCTCCCCAAACACGGGAATATCCCCCTCAAAATAGTCAAACAACAGTGCCGCATGCTCCAGCTCCACCAGAAAACTGCTGTGATGAATGTATGTAACCTTCATTCGCTTCTCCTCCTTATTGTTTTACGCTGCATGGTAAAAGGTTTTCCATTTTCCGCTCACGTAGCGCCGGATAAAACAGGCCGACCGCACCACCCAGTCAACCACCATGGCGGTCCAGACGCCGATGGCTCCCATGTCCATTTCCACAGCCAGCACATAGCTTAATCCAATGCGGAAAATAATCATGGATAGAATGGATGCGCACATGGGGAACCGCACATCGTTGGCAGCCCGGAGTACATTCGCCAGGCAGAAGGATGCAGGCCAAAATACAATCGCGCAGCCCGAGTGGATAATCACCAGCAGACGCCCGATATCCCGCGCCTCATCCGTGACCCCGTACAGGCTCAAGGTTAAAGGCAGCGTGAGAATTACGCCCAGGCAGCACAGACCGTTCACCAGATAGGCAATTTTCATCATTTTCTTCGCATAATATTCCGCCTGTCCAAAATCCCCTGCCCCCACGCACCGTCCGATGACCGTGATGATCGCAAGGCTCATGGCCTGCCCGGGCAGAACGCCCAGGCTGTCTAAGTTGTTGGCGATGGCGTTGGCCGCAATCTGGGAAGTGCCGAACAGGGCGATGATTCCCACCACCAGCACCCGGCCCAGCTGGAAAATGCTGTTCTCCACCCCGTTGGGAATACCGATATGGAGAATGCGGCGGATCATAGGCAGACTGATATGCCGGCTTACCCCGATGTGAATCTCCAGATTTTTATTCCGCAGCCTGCAGAGAAGAATAAAGCAGGCGACCATTCGGGATACCAGGGAGGCCGCGGCGGCTCCCGCCGCTCCCCAATGGAAAATAAAAATCAGCGTATAGTCCCCGATTACATTGATAATATTCATGATAATAGACGCCTCCATGGAAATCCGGGAGTTTCCCATGGAGCGGAACAGGGCGGCGCAGGAGTTGTAAACCGCCAAAAAAGGATAGGACAGGGCCGACAGAATCAGATAAATCAGGGCGTTCTCCATCACATCCGCCTCCACGCTGCCGTAGAGCAGAGTCAGAAGCTGTCTGCGGAACAGGATGCTGCCCGCCATGATAACCGCTGCCACCAGACCGGTGATAATCACCAGCTGATCCGCAGCCTCGCAGGCCCTCCGCGTCTTTTTTTGTCCCAAATACTGGGAGGAGACAACCGCGCCTCCGGTGGCCACCGCCGCGAAAATATTGATAAACAGCACATTAATCATGTCCACCAGGGAAACGCCCGAGGTGGCCGCCTCGCCGACGCTGGACACCATCACCGTATCCACCATTCCCACGGATACCGCCAGGATCTGCTCCACGATCAGCGGAAAAATCAGCCGTCTTAAATCCTTGTTGGAAAACAACCGGCCCTGTTCTTCCTTTTTATCCTTCACTGCATTCATGATTTCACACCTTCCTCCGGGCTCTTTAAGCTTCCCCCTCGCGTGTCTTTTTTATCCGGCTCTTTATCTCCTGCTCCTGTTCGTCAAAAAGCAGCTCTTTGTTGTACAGGAAATACCTTTCGCATTCGTATTCGTTCAGAAATGCCAGCGCCCCCTGGCTGATATTAAGCTCCGTCACAAAAATCACCATCTGCTGGCCGCTGCCAAAGGCCGCTTCCATGAAATCAAAGGCATGTTCCAGACGGGCGCCGTTCTCCTCCTTCTCCGTCTCATAGCGGTCGCTCTCCTTCATGAATCGCTCTCTTAAAAACTGCCAGGCAGCAGCCCCATCCTGCTGCCCCTTCCCGCCGGTATCCGAAAGGCCGCCTTTCTCCTGCCCTTCCCGGCGAAGATCGCCGGCCCAGCCTCCAAGCAGCTCCTGCGCCCGCCGGTATACCCGATCCTGAAGCCGGGTGAGCAGTCCGCTCTTTTTCCTCTTATCCCGAAGCGCCCCAAGCTCTGCCGCCTGCTCCTCCACCGTCTTCCAAGGCTCCGCTTCCGGCCCGGCATCCCCTCCGCCTTCCAAAAGCGTCTGCCGGCAGCATTTCATGTGCTCCAAAACCAGTTCCATCACCTGCCCATGCTCCCGGTGGCTGCGAAATCCATTTTCAAGCCCCGCCAAAAGAAGACCCACAAGGCCCAACCCCTCGTCAAAGGGAGCCCGGGACGCCTTCTCGCAGAGAGCTTCATCAAAGTTTCCCTTTAATATCTCCTCGACCCGGTAGGCATCCTGGTATTTATAGTAAATCTCCAGATAATTGGCAAATTCCTTGGCAATCCCCGGATGCTGGATGTACTGGCCGACCACCTCCCTGTCCGGCTTTTTGCCCAGCCGCTCATACACCTGGATAAACTGAGATAGATCCTCCCAGCCTCTGGGGGTTGCAAACCGCTTGCCGTCCACATCCGCCTCCACCCGGCAGAAATGGTCCGGCTTGATTCCCAGATAGGAGAGAATAGCCGGATGAATGGCCTGGCTTTTTGCGTACTCCTTCCACACACTCAGATCCGGCTCCACGTCCATGCGCTTCACCCGGTCCAGCGTCACCACATCAAACTCCCGAACGGATTTGTTGTATTCCGGCGGATTGCCCGCGGCCGCCAGGATCCAGCCCGGGGGAAGGCGGTGGGTTCCGAAGGTCTTGCACTGGAGAAACTGGAGCATGGCCGGGGCCAGAGTCTCGGAAACGCAGTTGATTTCATCAAGAAATAAAATCCCTTCTCGCAGCCCCGTCTCCTCCATCCGGTCATAGACAGAAGCCACAATCTCACTCATGGTATATTCCGTCACGGAATACTCCCGATCCCCATACACCTTTTTTTCAATAAAGGGAAGGCCCACCGCGCTCTGCCGGGTGTGATGGGTGATAGTGTAGGCTACCAGCCCGATCTGGCACTCCCTGGCAATCTGCTCCATAATCTGGGTCTTTCCCACACCGGGCGGCCCGATAAGCAGCACTGGCCTCTGACGGACAGAGGGAATCACATACTCCCCCAGCTCGTCCTTTAACAGGTAAGCCTCGATGGTATTTTTAATATCTTCCTTGGCGCGCTTAATATTCATGGTTCTTGTTTTCTTCCTTTATACTCCATTATCTGTTCTTCTTCAAGCACAACTTTCATTGCCCAAGCCGGAAGCCCCTCGTCGGAAAACATGGATTCCACAAACACAAAGGCCGCATCATAGGGCGGAGCTTGTACAGGGTAAATCCCTTTTCCGTCCGTAAAATAGATGAGACCCCGAAGATGAGGCGCCTTCCCGCTCTTTTTCAGCCCGTTCACATAGGCAAAGGCCGGGCGGAAGTCCGTTCCCCCGTACCCCTGAATTTGAAAATCCTCCATATACCGGCGCAGCTCCTCCCGGTCCGCAATCACCGTGTCCCCTCGCACTTGGTCATCGCACTGGATAATGTGGATGCGGACTTTTCGAAAATACGTCTCTGACTCCGAGAGCACATCATACGTTTCCTCCAAAAACCGCATAATCAGTTCCCCGGAGCAAGACATGGACGTGTCGATGACGATGGCAAACTCCTCAATCCGGCTGATTTCCCTGGATTCCACCAGTTCTATCAAGGGCATATTTCCATAAAGAGAAAGCCCGTAGGTATAGTAGGCGTAGTCAAAGGAATCCGGGTCCACCTGCACTTCCTCCCGGAGCAGAGCAAACTTTTTTAAAAACCGGCGGTAATCATACCGTTCCCGGTTCTCCACCTTCACGCTGTCAAGAAGGGGATTCCCGCCTCCCGGATCCTCCCCGCCCATGGCCTCCATCGCAGCCTGCGCCTTCTCCCTGTTTTCCTGCCACTGATTCTGCATGGGCAGGGAAGCACCCGGATCTTCGTTCTCCCACAGATCATGGCTGTCCACCTTGAACTCTGAGGCCAGGCGCGCAAACCGTCTCTCATCCGGATTCATATTTTTCAAAAACCGGTAGACTCTCTGGGCTGTCAATGCAGGGGCCTTTTTCGCATCTTCTTTCCCGCCGGACCCCATCTCCCTCTGCATCCGCAGATACAGCTCCCTGCGCCCGGCACGGGGAGGTACGCGAAGACATGGCTTTAAAAGACCGTCAATCAGCCATTCCGTAGAGATATCGCAGGCCAGATCCCAGTAGACTTTATCCCGCCCGCCCCGGGTATACATATGGCAGAACAGGCAGTGGAGAAGCATGTGAAGCAGGGCCCGGTTCACCAAAACCCGGCCCTTTTCATAGAGAGCAAATAGAAAATCCGGCCCGTAATGCACCAGACGGCCGTCCACCGCCGTCCCGGCCCGTCCCCAGTCCGCCTCAAACCCCAGGCTGCTCAACGACACATCCAAAAAAGGCATATTTACATAAAGTTCATTTCGTGACTGGCTCCATATCCGCACAGCAATCTCAACCTGAGAAAGTTCCTCCAGCTGCCGGCTCCTTACCGGGTTCATCACGTCTCCCTCTCCCCTGCCATAGCTGCATGCTCCTCGCGAAGCTCCTGATAAAGGTGATAAAACGTCCACCCGCTGTTCTGCTCTGTGAGCACTGCCTTCAGATCAATTCTGGGCACCCCTGCCCGCCTCAGAGCGGCCAGAAGCAGATCCAAGCGGGCACTTGAAAATCCTTTGAGCACCAAAATTTGCTCCGGAATCACCGGAAGCTGCGTCTCTTCTGCCTCCTGCATTTGAGCATCCCCCGCAGGCTCCTTTTTGGGGAAGCCTTTGAGCCCCGCCAGATATCCCACCGTCTCATTCACATCCTCAGGACGCACGTTTTTTATGCGCACGCCCATGCGCACAAAGACGCTCTTCATTAAGGCTGTCTGCTTAGCCACCCCGTTTCCCGGATTATAATAAAGGACTACTTCCCCTCGTATCTGCATCCTGTTCTCCTTTCCGCTCTCTGCAAAACCGCGCACAGTACTAAAAAAGCTCCCTGCTGTCCAGCATCAGCGTAAACGGCCCGTCATTTAAGAGCTCCACCTTCATATCCGCCCCAAACCTGCCTTTTTCCACCTGGGCCACATGGCTCCTGCAGCGCTCCATAAAGTGCTCATAGAGAGCCGACGCCATTCCCGGCTCCCCCGCCTTTATAAAGCTTGGACGATTTCCCTTCCTGCAGTCCGCGTACAGGGTAAACTGGCTGATAACCAGGAGAGCTCCATTCACATCCGCCAGGGAGCAGTTGGTCTTTCCGTTTTCGTCCTCAAAAATCCGCAGGCGGCAGATTTTGTCCGCCATCCGCTCTGCTGTCTCCTCCGTGTCCTCCCCGGACACCCCCAGAAGAATCAGAAATCCTTTCCCAATTTTCCCCAATATCTCTCCGTCCACGCTGACCTCGGCGCGGCTCACACGCTGTATCACTGCCCGCATCTTATTTCTGCTCCTTTTCTCTGGGAGACCGTCACCGAAACAGCATTCGCAGATAATCCAAAAGCGTGCCCGGCGCCGCCTCCTCGTATAGTATTTCCCTGGCCCTGGCCGGATAATCCGTTATCAGATTATCCACCCCCAAAAGCCACATTGCTTCCAGCCCCGCCCGGCTGTTCACCGTCCACACATGGACGGCACGGCCTGCTTCATGAGCCGACTCCACCAGCCGCCTGGTGACCAGGCTCGACCGGATGCTGATAAAATCCACCGCCTCATTCTCATAATACTTTCCATAGGCAGCCGGAAGAATATAACCGGTTTTAAGCTCCGGACATACTTCTTTCACTCTCCCCAGATAGGACAGCCGGACGGATGAGATTACACATTGTTCCTCCATACCGAGCTCCTTAATAATCTCCGCCGTCTTCTCCGGAAGCTCTGAACCCGCTCCTAAATCCTTCAGCTCAATGTTAAGCTTTATCTTTCCTCTGCACAGCTCCAGGGCCTGCTCCAAGGAAGGGATCCTCTCCTCCGCATATTCCGGTGAAAAAAAGCTCCCTACGTCCAGTTCCTCCGCTTCCGCAAAGGTCAGATCCGACAGGCTTTGATTCACGCCGGCCACCCGCTTCAAATTACTGTCATGGCAGAGAACCACCACGCTGTCCGATGTCATCTGTACATCAATCTCCGCGAAATCCGCCATCTCCTCCATCGCAGCCGTGAGAGCTGCCAGCGTATTCTCCGGCGCTGTCCGGCTGCTGCCCCGGTGAGCGGTAATTTCTGTCTGTCCCAGGGTGGACCAGTCAAAGGCACTTCCATTGGCCGCCATGTCCCAGACCATAAACAGGCTGATCCCCGCAAAAACCGCTGTTATCCGCAGAAACCATTTTTTCTTCACATGCATGGGATACGGCAGGGTGAAATCCCACGGCTCCTCCTGCTCCCTTTTCCGGTCAAATTGGTAGTAGGCCACAGTCAGAGCGCCGTAATCCGCGGATGCCGCCAGCAGGGACGCCGCCATGAGAAGCACGGCTTCCAGGCGCATACAGGTCTCTGTCAGCACAGCTGCCGCTGTATATGCATCCCCAAACAGCGTCACAAACAGGGCGCAGATGAGGACCATCACTCCATAGAGCAGAATCACAGCTCCCAAAAGAATCCCGTTTACCGCCAGGAGGAGCCCCGAGAGGGCCGGCCATCTTCCGGCCAGAAGCTCCCGGCTGCGCCTTGCTCCGTCTGCAAAGCGCTTCTGCTCTACCATGCACGCAAAAAACACCAGCATAATCGGGAGGCCCACAATCATCATGAGAGCGGCCCCCACCGCCAGTATAAAGGGAACGCCCAATGCTGCAAGGATCTCGTCCATGATAAAATCAAAAGGCCGGATACGGGAAAATGCCCGCAGTAAAATCCAACCGTTCATAAACAGAGCTCCCAGCGCCGCAAGAGGCAAAAGCTGCCAGTCCCTCTTTTTTATCTCATCCCATGTCTTTCCAACAGCCCCGCGGAATATCGTTATGCAGTCTACTCTCCGGGAATAGGCCGCTGCCTGATAGGCTGTCAGGATTCCCCCCACCTCTGCGGCAATAAGAAATGCCCCGACAAACAGCAGAAGCACAATACTCACCGCCGTCCAGGGGCGCAGGAGAAATTCTCCCAGATTGCTCATGGTCAGATAGCTGTATCCGGCCTTCTCCAAAGAAAAACGCACAAGGCTGTCCGCCAGCCTAACATAGAATGCACCCGCAACCAGCCGGTAGACTGCCTGAAATACTACCAGCTGGCGCAGGTTCACTTTCATCACTTCATTTGTCTGTAAAATAAACTTTTTCACTTCTGCTGCTTCTTTGCAAAGGCAGTGATCGCCTCATTTAAGGAGAACATTTTTCCGTCCAGCATATCCACCATGTCTGCGCAGGCTTTGAGCTCCTTCAAAAGATTTTCCGGAGCATTCCCCTCAAATTTATAGGCAATCTTGTGCTCCAAACTGGCCCAAAAATCCATGGCAACCGAGCGGATCTGAATCTCCACCTTGGTCTCCACCGGACCATCCGTCAGATATACGGGAACCGTCACCACCATATGGTAGCTCTTATACCCATTCGGCTTGGGGCACTTGATATAATCCTTCACATGAAGAACCGTCACATCCCCCTGACTTGCAATCATATCCGCGATCTGGTAAATATCCGAGGTAAAAGAACAGATAATGCGGATACCCGCGATATCGCTCAAATGCTCCATCATATTTTCAATGGTAACCTCATATCCATCCTTTTTCAGCTTCTTTACAATGCTGTCCGCCGTCTTGAGTCTGGACTTTATGTGCTCAATCGGGTTATAGTCATACCGATTCGTGAACTCATTGTTGAGTATCTCGATCTTGGTGTTTACCCTTTTGAGCGCGGAATCATACAAGAACATCACCGAACGCCACTGATCTACCTGGTCGTCCGCTTTAGGGATATTGGTCATTCCTATCCCTCCTTGCCCTTATATTACAGTTTCAATCCCTTCAACAGTTCGCCCAGACCGGTGGTCACAGAGGCCGTCTCTTTGTAATTATAGGTCTCGTGTTCGTCTCTGTCCGCCTGCTGCTCTGCCAAAGCCTTCATGCTCAAACTGATCTTTCCGTTGTCCACGGAAAGAATCTTCACTTTCACAGTCTGCCCTTCCTTCAGTACAACGCTGGGATGCTTAATTCTCTGCGTGCTGATCTGGGATACATGAACCAGTCCGTCTACGCCTTCTGCCAAACGCACAAATGCTCCGTACGGCTTTAAGCTGTCCACAGTGCCTTCCACTACATCCCCGGCCTTAAACTGGGCCAGACGCTCTTTCCGCTCGGCCTCTTTCTTCTCCATCTCCACCTGACGTCCGGAGAGGACAAGGCGCTTCTTTGCCCGGTCAACAGTGATAATCACGGTCTCCACGTACTTGCCCTGCCAGTCCTCCAGTTTCTCCACATAGGTGGTGGAAAGCTGAGAGGCGGGAATAAATGCCCGAATGCCGTCCACATAAGCGACTACGCCGCCTTTTACAGCCTCAGCGATCTTAACCTTTACTACGGTCTTATCCTCCATCATCTGTGCGAACTGTGCCCACTGAGCGCCTTCCTTGCTGTCATCCTCAGCGGCCTCAATCCGATCCTGATCCAGAGCCGCATAAGACGCCTCCAGCTCCTTTGCATAATCCTCCATGGTTTCCGCCGGCTTCTGCTCCTCCTCCGGAACCATCTCCATATTCTTCTCTTCGCTCATAATTTTCTCCTCACCTTCCGTAGATTGTTTTTGAGGAACCGTCCGAGACTGCTCCCCGAAATTTATCCCTTACATTATAGCAACAACCGGGCGGATATTTCTACTCTTTTCTTTCAAATTTTAAAAAAATATGCTATGATGCAGTCAGTATTTACTATAGTTATAGAAAGGATCCTCTTTATGATCGATTTAATGGACCTGCACACCCACACCGCAGCCTGCGGCCACGCCTACAACACGCTCTATGAGATGGCCCGGTCCGCCTCCGAGAAGGGGCTGCCCCTCTTTGGAAGCTCTGACCATGCGCCTGCCATGCCGGGGAGCTGCCATAAATATTACTTTACCAATTTCCGCGTGATTCCCCGAACGCTTTATGGGATGCCCCTGCTTATGGGAGCGGAACTCAATATTACGGATTTTGATGGGCAGGTGGATCTGCCGCAGGAGATTCTAAAAAAAATGGATTATGCCATCGCCAGCATTCATATCCAGTGCATTCCCAAAGGCACGGAAGCGGATTATACCCGGGCGTACGTAAAAGCCATGGAAAATCCCCTGATTCATATCATCGGCCACCCGGACGACTCCCGGCTGCCGGCGGATTATGACACCTTAGCCGCGGCCGCGAAGGAAAACCACACACTTTTGGAGATCAATAACTCCTCTCTTACCCCAGGAAGCATCCGCGTCGGGGCAGCTGACAATTATGCGCGGCTTCTGGAGCGCTGTGTCCACTACGGCACTGCAGTCATCCTGGGCAGCGATGCCCACGTGGAGGCGGACGCGGGAAATCACCGCTATGCCGTCAAGCTGCTTGAGGAACTTGCATTTCCCCTGGAACTGGTGGCCAACACCTCCTTGGAGCGGGCCGCCTCCTTTATTCCGAACCTCGCCGCCCGGCTGGACGAGCCCCTTCTTCGCGCCAGAATACAGGCTCGGCAGGATGCGGAGAGCGAAATCTCTTCCGGGGAGGCAGAGAGATGATTAATTTTCTCAATCTGGAATACTTTCTGGTAGCCGCCGAAGAACTCAATTTTACAAAGGCTGCCAAGCGGCTCTATATCTCTCAGCAGTCCTTAAGCAACCATATCGCCAACCTGGAAAAGGAATTTGACGTAATGCTTTTTAACCGCACCTTTCCTCTGACCCTGACCTACGCGGGACAGGCATTAAAGGCCAAGGCCCGGGAAATTTTGGACCTGCGGGATGAAACCTATCAGGAAATCCGGGATATCAAGGATTTCACCACCGGTCAGCTCTCCATCGGCGTGTCCCATACCCGGGGAAGATTTATTCTTCCGGAAATTCTGCCCGTCTATAAAGCGCAGTTCCCCGGCATCGAACTGCATCTTGTGGAGGGAAATTCCAGCCAGCTGGCCGGAAGCCTTCTTCACGGGGATATCGACCTGATGATTGACCTTCTTCCCCTGAACGTGGAGAATGTGGAGACCATTCCTATCTGCAAGGAAGACATCCTGCTCACTGTGCCCGACAAGGTTCTGGATGAGGTATTTCCCGGCCGAAGGGAAGAGATCAAAAGCCGCCTGGCCGTCTCTCCAGATTTAAAACTCCTTGCAGAATGTCCCTTTGTACTCCTAAAAAAGGGCAACCGGGTCCGTACGATTGCAGATGAAATGTTTGAGGACGCTCAGATTACCCCTCATATAGTTCTCGAGACGGAAAATATAGAAACAGTCCTTGCTTTAAGCCGCACTGGCATGGGACTTACCTTCTATCCGAAAATGTTTATTGCCGGGGATCCTATCTCCCCGTCCAGCATCGCCGCCCTGTCGGAAAAGTTCCATCTGAATTTTTATTCCCTGGACTATGCCAGATCCCACGGCACTCTGGGAATCGGCTATCACAAAGGCCGCTATATGTCCCGGGCCGCCCGTGAATTTATCCGCATTGCCCAGGAACGAATCCCGCACAAGGAGATCGCCTCATGATTATTACCGTAACAATGAATCCTGCCCTCGACAAGACCGCCAGGCTGTCCCGGATATGTCCCGGCGGGCTGAACCGGCTGCAAGCTCCTGCGGTTGACGCCGGGGGGAAGGGAATTAATGTATCTAAAACCCTTAAAAGCCTGGGAGGCGTCAGCGTAGCCGTCGGATTAATCGGGGGAAGCGCAGGCCAACGCCTGGAAAATCATCTGAGGCAGGAGGGA
Source organism: uncultured Enterocloster sp. (assembly GCA_944376135.1). Classification (GTDB taxonomy): domain Bacteria; phylum Bacillota; class Clostridia; order Lachnospirales; family Lachnospiraceae; genus Enterocloster. The sequence goes on along the minus strand of CALWBS010000306.1, from coordinate 5,134 downwards.
ATCCAAACGGATTTTCTCACGATTTCCGGGGAGACCCGGACAAATCTGAAAATCGTGGAAGAGAACGGCTCTGTCACGGAATTTAATGAACCGGGCCCCTGTCCTTCACTCCAAGATATTCGGACTCTCTTAGACAAGCTGGCAAGCCGGGCAGATCCACAGGCCCTGTTCGTACTGGCAGGCAGTCTGCCCCAGGGGGTTCCGACAGATATATACCGGGAGATTATCTGCCTGGTTCACCGCAGGGGTGCCCGCGTTCTGCTGGACGCGGACGGTGAGGCGTTTTGCCTCGGCATGGAGGCCGGCCCCGACATCATAAAGCCAAATCTTGGCGAGCTTGCTTCATATCTGGGGCTCTCCGAGGCATACCTCACTGATGAGCCCGGTTTTCCTGATCGGCTGGCAGCCATGGGAACCTCGCTGCTGGACAAAGGCGCTGGTTTTGCCGCTGTCTCTCTGGGAAAAATGGGCGCTCTTTTTCTCTGCGGAGAGCAGCGTGTCTACTGTCCTGGTCTCTCCGTAGAACCCCGATCTACCGTAGGCGCCGGAGATGCCATGGCTGCTGCTTTAGCTTACGGATGGGAGCAGGGATTTGCTCTTGCAGATACCATTCGTCTGGCTATGGCTGTTTCTGCCGGCGCCGTGACCACCCCAGGAACCAGACCTCCCTCACGCAAAATGATAGATACTCTCATGGAGCAGGTAACTCTGCGGTACTTATAGTTCCTTCCCTGGAAAAGATTTCTGCAGAACTCGTTGTTCAAAACTCCCCCTTGACAGCACTTTCCTTTTTTGCTAATATATAAACAGTAACTATTACTATTATCGAGAGGGCTGCCTGATGTTTTGTACGCAGCCAAAGAGTTATTGAAAAGGAGATGCTATGAAGGTTTTAAAGTATAGCCGTCAGAGGGAATCCATCAAAGCCAGTCTGATGAGCCGCCATGACCATCCTACGGCAGACGCCCTATACGCCAGCATCCGTGAGGAATTTCCCAACATCAGTCTGGGCACTGTCTACCGCAATTTAAATCTGTTGGTGGAAACCGGAGAGATCCGCAGGATTAGCTGCGGCGACGGAGCTGACCACTTCGACGCCAATATGGAGGAACATTACCATTTTCTCTGTCGGGAGTGCCGTAAAATTTATGATATGGAACCGGAGACCGCTGACGCCTTAAAGAGCTTGGATACTGCCGCACAGGGATATGCACCCGGCCTTATTGACAGTCATTCCGTAATGTTCTACGGCCGATGCAAAAATTGTATTGAAAAAAAATAGAGAACAAGGTATTGACAAACCAGCTTGAATGTTCTATACTGATTTCAGTAACGATTACTATTATTAATTTATATAAAGAAAAGGAGATACTAGCTATGAAGAAATGGGTTTGTACAGTATGCGGTTATGTTTATGAGGGAGAGAATCCCCCGGAGAAATGTCCCCAGTGCGGCGTTCCGGCTTCTAAGTTTAAAGAGCAGAAGGCGGATGAGATGTCTTGGGCCTGCGAGCATGAGGTTGGCGTAGCGCAGGGCGCTCCCGAGGATATTATGGCAGATCTGCGCGCGAACTTCGAGGGCGAGTGCTCTGAGGTTGGTATGTATCTGGCTATGTCCCGCGTTGCTTACAGAGAGGGATATCCGGAGATCGGCGAGTACTGGAGAAGGGCTGCTTTTGAGGAGGCAGAGCATGCCGCTAAGTTCGCTGAGCTGCTGGGCGAGGTTGTAACCGACAGCACCAAGAAGAACCTGGAGATGCGGGTTGCCGCTGAGAACGGCGCTACCGCCGGCAAGTTCGACCTGGCTAAGAGAGCAAAGGCCCTGAACCTTGACGCGATCCATGACACCGTGCATGAGATGGCTAAGGACGAGGCCCGTCACGGAAGAGCATTCGAGGGTCTGTTAAAGAGATACTTTGGCTAAGCCATAGCTGTACCATGTAAAAAACAGTGCCGGACCGGAAGCAGTTGTGTTTCCGGTCCGGCACTGTTTTTAATTTTCATAATCGTTCAGGACTGTTACTAATTTTCATTCAAAGACGCCCGCGTTCCCGACGGCAAAGCTTTTTTCTTTCCAAATAATTCTCTGCCGGATGTATATACGATCGTCACGCCCAGCACCATGAGGAGAACCGCGATGATAAGCTGAAGTCCTTCCACCATAAATACCGCGCTTCCCGCCCGAACCGCCTGCACCAGGGCAATGGAACGCTCCACCAAGGCGGTGAAGGTCACGCAGAGCATGATCGCCAGCGGTACCATGAGTGTACGGTTTTCACGTCCGGTCACCTTTAAAAATACACAGAGCGTAATCAGCACCAGCGCGCTTAACAGCTGATTGGCGCTTCCAAACAGAGGCCATATATTCGCGTAACCGATCTTTGTGAGGATATAACCGCACACAAGTGTTATCACTGTGGCAAAGTACTTATTGCAGAGAACCTTCCTCCACCCCTCCGCATTCTCCATGTCATCCACACTGAACAGTTCCTGAAAAGACATTCTGCCGATGCGGGCCACAGAATCCAGCGTGCTCAGCGCCAGAGCGGACACGCACATGGTCATAAAGCACTGAGCCACATACACCGGAATGCCGAACATCTCTAAAAGGCCCGCCACGCCCGTAGAGAAAATCTGGAAGGGCGTTCCCGCAGCGGCCGTGCCGTCCGCGGCAGCCGCCGCGCCGGCGACGCACAGGGCAATCACCGCCAAAAGGCTTTCCAGGACCATGGCCCCGTATCCCACCTTCAGCATATCCTTTTCATTCGAAATCGTCTTGGAAGAGGTTCCCGAGGAGACGAGGCTGTGGAATCCGGAAACCGCGCCGCAGGCCACTGTCACAAACAGAATGGGGAACAAATCTCCCAGGCTCTCATTGTGAAATCCTGTAAAAGCAGGCAGATTCATGGAGGGGCGGGCCACCACCAGACCCACGACCGCGCCGATAATCATGCCCACAAACATGAAGGTCGTCATGTAGTCTCTGGGCTGCATAAGAATCCACATGGGAACTACGGCGGCCACAAAAATATAGGCAAATGTCAGATAAGCCCAAGTATCCCGCCCCGCAAGCAGCGGGAAGCACATACCGATTCCCAGAGCGGCAACCGTGCAGGCCAGCCCGGTCACAACTTCTTTCCAGCCGGTAAAATGAAATTTCTTCTGAATCAGACCGAATACCATAGCAAACGCGATAAAGAGCAGAGAAATCGTTCCCGCTGCTCCGTTGGCCTGGGCCGCAGGCGCCAGCTGCGTAACGCCGTCCACCGTCACATAGGCGTCAAAAGTACCGGCCACCATGTCCGCAAAAGCTGCTGTGACAATCAGGGTAAACAGCCAGCAGAACAGGAGAAAGAGCTTGCGCCCTGTCTTTCCGATGTACTTCTCGATCAAAAGTCCCATGGACTTTCCCTCATTTTTTACACTGGCGTACAGGGCACCGAAATCCGTCACCGCCCCAAAAAATATTCCTCCGAGAACAATCCACAAAAATACCGGCAGCCAGCCAAAAGCAGCGGCCTGGATGGCTCCTGTCACAGGGCCCGCCCCCGCAATAGATGAAAATTGATGGGCGAACACTGTCCAGCCGTCTGTGGGCACATAGTCTTCGCCGTCCTCTTTTAACACAGCCGGCGTCTTGGCATCAGGATCAATTCCCCATTTATTTGCCAGCCATCTTCCATATAATGTATAGCCTGCCAGAAGGCAGACCGCCGCAATCAAAACGATTACAAGTGTATTCATAAAAGTTCCTCCTCAAAACAGATACTGGGTATTCCTGTTTACAATAAAAAATCCTCCGCCATCCGACAGATTGCTCTGCCGAAAGACGAAGGATATAAATCTTCCGCGTTACCACTTTCATTGCCGGGTTTACCGGCCGCTCACACGCATCAGCACCCCGCAGCACGGCGGAAGTACGAATCCGATCCCTTCTAACGGTGGGCATCCGTTCCGAATTACCGGCGGAACCCGCGGGTCTCTGCCCGTAACTCTCCGCTTTCACCCGGACTGCTGGCAGGGGATAATCTCTGACCTGCGCTGTTCCCTCACACCGCCCGGGAACTCTCTGAATGCGTACCGTGGACTCTGATGTCCTCTGCCTGTTCGGCAAAAAGCATCGGAGCAGCAGTCAGAAACCGTGTCCTGTTCATCGCATGTAGCACTGCAGCACTGCAGCAGTAAATTTGCTTGTTATTATAATCCAATTTTGAAAAATGTCAAGGAATGTATTTATTTTTATACAAGATTCCGGTTTGCGAAGTTTCTGCTCCGTGAATTGCATTTCTGCCGTTTTTCTGTATAATAAAATAGGTAACAGTTCAGGACGGTTACTAAACTAGAAGCTGCAACGCCGAATTATGCAAAAAAGGATAAGGAAACATAATGATAGATGAGAAATCCCCCATTTACCCAATGATAAACCGTCTGTATGAGGATGACTGCTTAGAGCGCATGAAGTACATACCGGACGCATCCATAGACATGATATTATGCGATCTGCCCTATGGAGTGACGCAGAACCGGTGGGACTGCTATATTCCGCTGGATCTTCTCTGGGATCAATATCTGCGGATTATCAAGCCCAACGGCGCGATTGTCCTCACGTCCCAGGGATTGTTTACCGCGAAACTGATTATGAGCCAGCCTCGGTATTATAAATATAAATGGGTTTGGGAAAAATCCAAGCCGACAAATTTTTTAAATGCGAAAAAACAGCCCCTGAGGAAACATGAGGATGTCTGTGTCTTTTATAAAAAGCAGCCCACATACCACCCGCAGATGACGCAGGGGGAACCATATGACAAGGGGATTCGCAAAAATCAATTGAGCGGAAGTTATGGCGATTTTCGTCCGGTTCACGTTTCCAGTGAGGGGGAGCGATACCCCACGGATATAATCTACATAAAAACAGCCGAGAGCGAGGGCGAGGTTGTCCATCCAACCCAGAATCCTGTTGACTTGGGAAGATATTTTATCCGCACCTATTCGAACCCCGGCGATGTTATATTGGACAATGCCTTCGGAAGCGGTTCTTTTTTGGTTGCGTCACTGATGGAGGGCCGAAACTTTATCGGCATAAAAAAAAAAGAGGATGTCGCCCTGTTTAAGAAAGAAAAAATAAATTATATTGA
>CALWBS010000305.1 GCA_944376135.1 uncultured Enterocloster sp. | reverse complement strand
CCCCTGGCAGCAGTGGAAGACCACCTATGCCCCGGAGCGCGGGCTGGTTCAGGGAACTATTTTCCCGGAACTGGATCTGATTTTTGCGTATGGGAGGTGCAGTAAATGATAAATCCTGGTTTTAATTCCTCCCGGGAGGCTATGCTGCAGCAGGTGAATCAGGCGGGGTTTGCCGCTGTGGAAGCCAACCTTTTTCTGGATACCCATCCCTGCGATGCGCAGGCTCTCGCCTACTATAATCAGATGGCAGATGCTTATGAAAATGCAAAGAGAAATTTTGAGGCGCAGTTTGGCCCTCTGACTGCATCCGCCAGCCGCAAAACGGCTTACTGGTCCTGGGCGGATGATCCATGGCCTTGGGAAGGGGGGAACTGCTGATGTGGATATATGAGAAAAGACTGCAATTTCCGGTAAATATCAAGCAGCCGAACGCGAAGATGGCGCAGTTTATAATGAGTCAGTACGGCGGGCCTTACTGTAATAACTTATGATGCATAGTAATAAAAAGCAAATCTGCCGGTTTTTCGGTCAAAAACGATCTCTTTAAGCACCGACCGTAGAGCATTTCCCTTGGCCTCGTTGCCGATATCCGGATCAGACACCAGGGCGTATACGTCCTGGATTCGTTTCATGACCTCCGACTTGTCGGGGGCCTTTGTCGTTTCCGCGGTGGTCTGGAGCCGCTGCAGGTCAGCGCACAGCTCCTGCCGTTCTTCGGCCAGGCGCTTCTTGTTGGCTTTGTATTCCTCCAGCGTGTCCACGCCGCCCTCGTATGCCTCCCGGATGCGCCGCTCCTTCATCTCCAGACGAACCAGGGCCTCCCGGAGCACAGTCTCCTCGCTGACGGCCTCCTGACTCTTCTGGGGGATATATTCGTAATCCAGACTGTCCCCGGCCCCGGCTTTCCGGAGAGAATCCAGCACAGCTTCCTCCGCGATGCGGGCGGAGACAGCGCAGGAATCCGGGTGCAGGCCCTTGCCGTACCGCCAGCACTGGAAGAAATCGGGTCGGCGCCGCGGATCGGAAGAGCGGTTGAATCCCAGGCTTGCCCCGCAGGTTCCGCACTTGATCAGGCCGGAAAGCCAGTGGGCATTTGCGGATGCATCCCGGCGCCGACGGGGCCGGTACTCGGCCGCCATGCGTGCCTGGACGGCCTCGAAGATATTGGTCACGCTGGGCCGCGTCTCGTGCGGACCCTGGAAGGTGATGCCGTTCCAGGTTACTTCCCCGGCATAAAAACTGTTCTTCAGAATCCGCTCAATGGCCCGGCGGTCAAAGGGGCCGCCCCGGCGGCTCCGATACCCACGGCGATTTACTTCTCGGGCAATGGCGGTCATGTCCTGGCCATCGTAATAGGACTGAAAAATGTATTCCACAATGGCATAGGCCTCCGGGTCGATCACAAAAGGCTTGCCTTCCCCGACTGCCTTATATCCCAGGCTGGGAACGCTCTGGTAGCCCTGACGCAGGGCCTTCTCTGTCATGCCGCGGATCACCTCCCCGGACAGCCGGATTGAGTAAAATTCATCCATCCACTCAATAATGCGTTCAACCAATTCGCCGAATGGGCCCTCGATCAGGGGCTCGGAGATGCTGACTACATCCACATGGCATTTGTTTCGGAGCATGGACTTGTAGACAATGCTTTCCTCCTGATTGCGAGCGAACCGTGAAAATTTCCAAACCAAAATCACATCAAAAGGATGCTTCTCTGATTTGGCAGCGGCAATCATCTGTTGGAATTTGGGACGCTTGTCTGCCTTGCGGCCGGAAATACCATTTTCTATGTAAATGTGCTCTTCGACAACAATCATGTTGTGGCTTTTCGCGTACTCCAGCAGGAGGCGCTTCTGGGAATCAGGGGATAGCTCTTCCTGCTTATCTGTGGATACACGTATATACAAGGCCGCAACTAAAATACGTTTTCTCAATTACATCACCTGTCCTATCTTATGTTTTTTGGGTATAAAAAATACACCCTCTTGACCAGGATGCTCCAGGGATGATATAATTCAGGTGTTCAATCTGATATATCTTCCGGAGCAATCCGGCAAGAGAAAATCTATGTAAAGCCGTTCGGTGCTGGTAACACCGGGCGGTTTTGCATTTGACTTTTTGAGTGAGTTGACATATAATATACTTAACAGGACAGTCGGGAGATAGATGAAGCCTATCCGTTCCGGCGCAAGATTAACAGTTACTAATGAGCAAGCTGCCTACTCCGGCCAAGAGACAAGGCGGCTTGCTTATTTTCTATGGTTCAGAAGTTCTACAATGAGTAGAGCCACGGTCAAAATCACCATGAATTCCTCATATGTACTCATAAGCATTCACCCTTTCTACAGGATAAAGAACGGATGACTGCACGCCTTCCCGGCTGCCCGGGTAAGTATATTATATTGTCAAGGTGGGGTGGCTCCGGCGATGGTAAGGCCGGAGCGTTTTGCTTATTTCAGCAGTTCGGCAATGTTAATGGAGAGGCCAGCAAATATTCCTACAGGCACTGCCTGGGAAAAGGTGTAAATTGTGGGTGCGTCATCGGCCTCATAGTGATAGACGGTGGTGCGCTCTTTT
>CALWBS010000304.1 GCA_944376135.1 uncultured Enterocloster sp. | reverse complement strand
ATTTTTATGAATGTCAATCCCACAACACCGCTTATACAATACTTCCATAAGGCAAACCTCCTTCGCATAAGCCGATGCAGCTCCTTGCTTAATTGTTGGCTGTCCTGCGTCCTCATCAAAAACCGATAGAAACAATAAGTGGTACACTTAAGGAGCTGAAAATCAGTCTGTCGGACGGGCTTGTAAGCACCAATCCCCTTCCGACTTTATTCGGCAACTTAAGTATACCATTCTGTTGTTACCTATGCAAACATGCGCAGTGTCCGGGCCGTTGACTGGATTGTTGACCTGTGCCAGCGGGACCTTGCCTTTATCTGGTTTGGTACTATGTCAAGAAAAAGTACAAATTAGACGTGAACTTTTTCACTGTTTCCATCACCCAACCTGGTTCACAAATGGTTTGCTCTCTGTCCAATACTCTTTTCCATAGAACTTGGGGGATTGGTATCCACAATGGCTGTGAATCCGTACCGTGTTATAAAAAGTTTCTATGTATTCAAATACCAGTTGGTACGCTTCCGCATAATCCTTGATTCGGTAACGGTTTAGCCATTCCCTCTTAATGAGCGCATGAAATGATTCGATACATGCATTATCCCACGGATAGCCCTTCTTGGAATAACTTCTTTTTATTCCCTTTGCTGCCTCCTTGTACACCTGACTTACCTATTGTATTCCCCGATCCGAATGCAGAACCTTTGGTCTCTTCTTCCATCGGGCCTTTTTCGCTTTTTGGAGCGCTCGTACCACAGGTTCCGCTTCTAAACCCCTGCTTAACTCCCATCCATCTTTCTTTTCCTCCTTAAGTTTTTTGGTATTGCGATTTTTTTTTATTTGTTTTATGATGATAACTGTTCAGGACAGTTACAAAATGTCACTATACGCGCAAAGGAGCCCTCTATGGAAAATCTTCCGTCCAAAATTTCCTTAAAAGATATGGTATATCAGCAGCTCGTGGAGATGATCTGCACCGGGGAGCTGACCCCGGATACTATCTTTACGGAAAACCAGATGATCACCCGATTTAAAGTCAGCAAATCTCCGGTTCGGGAAGCCCTGATACAGCTCTGCCATGAGGATGTGCTGAAAAGCATTCCCCGCTGCGGGTATCAGGTGACAAAGATTACGAGCCAGAATGTCCGCGACCTCACTGAGCTCCGCCTGTATCTTGAGCTGTCAAGTCTTCCCAAGGTTATGGAACATCTGACCGCAGAGCACATTCACGAGCTCAAAGAACAGAATCTCCGCCGCGTCGCTTATCCCAGCCAGAAAAATGTGTGGACAGCCTGGAACAATAATTACAAGTTCCACACCTTTCTCCTATCCATCGCCGGAAACAAAATCGTAAACGCGGCTATGGAGCAGGCCATGAATACCTGCCGCCGGGCCTACGCCCAGCTTTATACCTTAAAGAAGGAAACCATTGCGCCCAATAAGCCGTTTCTCCATGACCGCATCGTAAACTCTCTCGAGAACCACGATGTATTTTCCGCTTACAACTATTTAAAGCAGGACATCCTCTTCATGGAGAAGGAGCTTCTCGGGACCGATATCCTGTCCTGACCAGAAGTCAGGCTTCCAGCGCTTCCACCGCTTTCACCACGCTGCGGATCCTTGCGTAATCCACCTCCGTGGGAAGGGTACAGTCAGATCCCACAATGAAAGGCTTTCCTTTCATTTCCTCCAGAACCGCCCGGGTGTGTTCATAAATCTCCTCTTCCGTTCCCGAAACCAGAACACCCTGGCGGTCCGGAAAGCCTCCCAGAAGGATGCTGCTCTTAAAAAGCTCCGCTCCCTGGGTAAGACTGAAATTGTTTCCGTAAATTCCCCAGTTCACTACCGCAGGCTCCAGGTCTTTGTACCGCTCAAACGCAATATTTGTTTTGCAGATATGGAGGATGTTGAATTTTGTGCGTGACTTTATGTAATCATAAATCTTCTTTTCATAGGGGAAGACCATCTCCGCAAACTCTTCATCTGTAAAGAAATTCCTCTCGCCTCCCAATGCCGCGTAGAAAATCCCGTCCGCTCCTGCCTCCAGCGTGCAGTCCACCAGTTCCATAAGCGTCTGGGCAATATTCTCAAACACACTGCGCATCTCTGCCGGGCGTTCCCTGCAGAACAGGGCAATCTCATACCCCATGGACGTGTAATTTCCCGCAAAGCCTGTCTCATGGAAGGTTGAAGCGATCAGGCCGTGTATTGTAGAAAGGATTGGATACTCGTCCGCCGCTTGATCCGCAATTTTCTTGATAATATCCATCTGATCCCGGAAAATGCTGTCCTTTCTGGAAAATCCCCGGAATTTGCTGATGGCGCTCAGCCGATCGATTCTGGCGCTTCCATCATACAGAAGGTTCTCATTCATCACCTTCAAGATATCTGTGTCCGTATGCTTCATAAAATCCAGGTGCGCGTGCACGGCCTTATCCCCGTGGTGCACCTCTTTCGGAAAATGCAGCCAAAATCCTGCCGGTGTCCTGTCTACCGTCTTTCCCTCCAGAAGGTTCATAACCCGCTGTCTTTTTGTCATAGTATCCATTGTTTTCTCCCTTTCCTCTTCTATTTACGGCCATTCCTTCCAACAGCCACTTTATTGCTTATTGATAATATCAATAATAATATTCATTTTGTATTTAGTCAAGTATTTTTGTTTAATTTTTATAGTTTTTATCGATGGCTCTTTGCGTTTTTTAATATTATATTGAAATATGAAATATTTATGATATTATTAAGATATGATTAATGATGCCTAAATACAGGCGAAAAAGGAGGTATTATGGAAAAATCCACGATTTATAGAGAAAGAATTGCAGCGCTGCGGTCACAAATGGAAAAACAGGGCATATCCGTCCTTTTTCTCACGCCTTCCTCGGATCTTCTCTATACAACCGGTTACGCAAAAGGGCCGACAGATCGGCCCGCCGCCCTGGCCCTCACCCAATCCCGCTCTTATTTTTTATGTCCCGTATTAGAGAAAAAGGATCTAAAAAACATCTCTCCCGATCTGGCAGAGCCGATTTTCTATTCCGACGAGGAAGATCCGTTCATCCGCCTTAAAAGCCTTCGTCTTCTTTCGCAGCCTTTAAAACAGACAGCCGCTATTGGCGGGATGGCCAAAAGCGCGTTTCTCCTGAGGCTGATGGAACTCTTCCCCGACGCATGCTGGAAAAATGCGGATTGTCTTCTCTCCCCCCTGCGCAGTGTGAAAGTGCCCTGCGAGATCCGGATCATTCGGGAAGCCCAGTCGAAAGCGGAAAGGGCTTTATCCCGGCTGCTGGCTTCCGGGCTGGAGGGAAAGACCTGCCGCATGCTCTCCCGTGAATTGATGGAGCTTCGTCTGGACGAAGGATTTGACAGCGTGGGAGCAGGCTTGATCGCCTGCGGCCCGGAAAGCGCCTCCCCCCACCCGCAGCTGACAGACCGGATCATTCGGAATGGGGACAGCGTAATGTTCGATATAGGCGGCACATACAAAGGCTACCACGCGGATATGACCCGCACCTTTGCCGTAGGCCGGGCCTCCTCGGAATTCCGGGAGGCCTACGAAATTGTCCTGCAGGCCCATCTGGCCGCCCGGCAGATGGCCCGGGAAGGGGTTCCCGCGTGCAGGATGGATGAAGCGGCCCGGGATGTCATCACTGCGGCCGGATACGGCGCCTATTTTACGCACCGGCTGGGTCATGGCATTGGGCTGGATATTCATGAGCCCCCCTACGCGGATGCCAAAGCCGCGCTTCCCTTAATGGCCGGGAATGTCCTTTCCGACGAGCCCGGAATCTATCTGCCGGGAAAATTCGGCATCCGCATTGAAGATCTTCTTGTAATTACAAAAGACGGCTGCCAAACCCTAAATTCCATGCCCAAATCTCTCTGCATCGTATGAGAGGCATTTATTCGATTCATAACGGCAGAAACATGGAAATCTTCGGCAAAATTCAAAGGCGGAAGCCCCGGCCCCCCATGCCGGTCTTCCGCCTTTATACTTTCTGCTTTTCTAATTCTGAACTGTCTCCTGCTTTTTCCTACTCTCCCAGCCGTGAAAACACCATATCGTACCCGTCGCTTCCGTAATTCAGCGAGCGGTTCACCCGGCTGATGGTGGCCGTGGAGGCCCCTGTCTTTTCCGCAATTTCCAGATACGTTTTTCCCTCCCGCAGCATCTTGGCTACCTCGTAGCGCTGGGAGAGGGACAGAAGCTCATTGATCGTACACACATCCTCAAAGAACTTGTAGCACTCCTCCGCATCTTTTAAGCTCAATATAGCCTGGAACAGGTGATCCACCGCTTCCGTCTTAATTTTTTTATTCATGTCCTGATCGCTCCTTTATCCTGCATGGCTGAACGAAATGCCTCTATGTATTTTCTCAGGCCATTTTAACATATTAAAGTTTGAAAGTCCATACGTTAGAGCATAAATTTCTCAACCACCCGGCCAACCCCGTCATCATTGTTGGAAGCCGTGATATAATCCGCTGCTTTGCGCACAGGCAAGACCGCATTCTCCATGGCCACCCCCAGGCCCGCAAAGCGGATCATGGTCAGGTCGTTATATCCATCCCCGCAGGCGATCATCTCCTCGCGGCTCATCCCCAGCTTTTCCAAAAGACGCGCCAGAGACCGGGCCTTGTCAATCCCTTTGGGCATAATCTCCAGGAAATAGGGCTCCGATCGGTATACGCTGAAGTTTTTTCCCATAGCTGCCTTCACCCGAGGTTCCACTGTGGCCAGATAATCTCCGTCATCCAGCATGAGGAATTTGGGCACCTGGAAATTCACATAGGATGCCATATCCTCCACCTGCCGCAGGGGCAGGTGATTGATCGCTGACTCCTTATGGGCGTAGGGGCAGTCCGCATTGTCGGTAATAATCTCTTCCCCCTCGTAGGTCAGAATATCTACCCGGTATTCCTTTGCCAAGGAGATGATTTTCTCATTGGAATTCAGGGGGAGCAAGGCGGAAAATACTGCCTCCCCAGTCCTGCAGTTGGTGATCATCCCGCCATTGTAGGAGAGAATATAGCTTCCGAATCGCGCCAGTTCCAATTCCTCGGCCAGGGGTTTTACGCCGGCCGTGGGCCGGCCGGACGCCAAAACTACAATTTTCCCCAATTCCTGCGCCTTCATAAGGGCCGCCCTTGTCCGCGGCGTGATTACTTTGTCCCGATTTGTCAAGGTGCCGTCCAGATCCAGCACTATGATATTATACCGCACCGTATGTATCTCCTCTCTGCTTCCTGCGGAATGACGGTTCCGGGAGCACTCCTTTGGCCCGGGCCCCGGCACAGCCGCCTCATCCCTTGTTTTTCATATATGCATCCATGGCCTCGGCCACAATCTTGGAGTAGGCCACAGCCTCCACTACTGTCTTTGCGCCGAGCACCACATCCCCGGCAGCAAAGACTCCCTCCACCGTGGTCTCCCCATTCTGGTCTGTCTGCAGAAGGCCGCTTTTTCCTGCCTTCAGTCCCTCAGTGGTGTCCACCAGCTTGCTCTTGGGCCCCTGGCTCACGGATACAATAACGGAATCCGCATGCACCTGGATCAGCTCCTCCTCATACCCTAAAAGCTTTCCCTCAGCATCCCAAATTCCTCTGTGAAATACAGGCCCTTTGTCATTGATCTCCACCGGCGTCATGTTGTATTCAAATTTTGCTCCGTCCAGAGCTGCATACTGCATCTCGTGCGAGCTGGCCCCTTTCGCGGCCATGCTCTTTTCTTTTCTGGCATAAAGCGTAACATCCCGTGAGCCCTTGCGGATTGCGGTGCGGGCCACATCCATAGCGGAATTTCCCATGCCGATGATCGCTACAGTATTTCCCAGCTCATAGGCGTCGGGGTTCGCCAGATAATCTATGGCAAAGTGCACATTTCCCAGAGATTCTCCCCTGATGCCCAGTTTTTTCGGCCGCCAGACCCCTGTACCGATGAAAATGCTCTCATAACCGTCATTAAACAGGTCCTTAATCTCCAAAGCGCCTCCGATGGTCGTGTTGGGCCGTATCTTAATGCCGATGGCACGCAGTTTTTTCTTGTAGCGCTCTAAGATCGTCTTGGGAAGACGGAACTCAGGGATCCCGTACTGAAGCACCCCGCCGATCTTGTCCCGGGAGTCGAAAATCGTAACACTGTAGCCCTTCTGAGTCAGCAGAATAGCGATGGTGATTCCCGCAGGCCCTGCCCCGATTACCGCCACCTTCTTTCCATTTTTGGGCGCGCACGCAATGTGAATGCGCTCCAGGCAGGTGTCAGATATATAATTTTCAATGCTGCTGATATGAACCGGCTGCCCTTTTCTTCCCAGAACGCAGTGCCCTTCACACTGATTCTCGTGGTTGCAGACAAGGGAGCAGACAAGGGACAGGGGATTGTTGGCAAAAAGCATATCCCCCGCCTCCTCCAGCCTCTCCTCCTTAAAATACTTAATCATCTGGGGAATGGAGGTGTGAATGGGGCATCCCTCCTGGCACATAGGTTTTCTGCACTGCAGGCAGCGCTCTGCTTCATTGATTACATGAATGGCCATGACTGAACTCCTCCTGTTTGCTTGATCTAGCGCAAGTTTCGGAACCTATCATAGCACAACAAACCCCAGGACCGCAAGGCCCCGGGGTGTTTTTGATGAGATACAGCCGCCCTATCCCCTCCAAATATCGACTGCGGGAAAGTACAATACGCAAAAACATCTGCAGAGGATCTCATATCGGATTCCCTAATTGTGATCACCGAAGCGTCACCTTTATCTCGTCACGATATAATTGCCGAAATGCGGATAATATAGTTGCAACTCTTTCGATTTGCAGAATCTCTCCCGCTTGATGTATCTACCCGCGCTGAAGCAACATGAGCGAGACAATACTTCAATTCCATAAGGCCAAAATCACCACCGCCTGTCCCCTAAAATATTATGTACTATATGAACCTTAAAAGGAGCACATCATGAAAAAACTCTTTCATATTGCAGCCCTCTTCTCTCTAACCGGCTTAATTCTATCCGGCTGCGGGGCGGGCGGCGGGCAGGATACATCTCTGACCCCCATTACCCTTAACGAGGTCGCCCATTCCATCTTCTACGCCCCCCAGTACGCGGCCATCGAGATGGGCTATTTTGAGGAGGAGGGCATCGATCTGACGCTTGTAAACGGCGGAGGGGCCGACAAGGTTATGACCGCCCTCATCTCCGGTGACGCTCAGATCGGATTTATGGGTTCTGAGGCCAGCATCTATGTATACCAGGAGGGCTCCCAGGACTATGCCGTAAACTTCGCCCAGCTCACTCAACGGGCCGGGAATTTCCTGGTTGGCCGGCAGCCGGAGCCGGATTTTCAGTGGGAGAATTTGAGGGGAAAGAAGGTTCTGGGCGGCCGGGCCGCAGGCATGCCCCAAATGGTCTTTGAATACATCTTAAAAAAACACGGCTTAGACCCGAAGACCGATCTCTCCATCGACCAGAGCATCAGCTTTGGCCTCACTGCCGCCGCATTTACCAGCAGCGGCGCGGACTACACCGTTGAGTTCGAGCCCTTTGCGACCACCTTGGAACTGGAGGGCAGCGGTTATGTGGTTGCCTCCTTGGGGACAGAATCAGGCTACGTGCCCTACACTGCTTACAGCGCCAGGAGAAGCTATATAGAAGAAAATCCGGAGCTTATCCAGAAATTTACAAATGCCATTCAGAAAGGCCTGGACTACGTGAACTCCCACACCTCCGAAGAAATCGCTCGGACCATCTCCCCGCAGTTTAAGGAGACGCCTGTGGAAAAGCTGGCCGTGATTGTGGAACGGTATAAGGAGCAGGACACCTGGAAGGAAGACACCGTCTTTGAGGAAGAAAGCTTTGACCTGCTTCAGAACATCCTGGAGGAAGCGGGAGAACTGGACAGCCGGGTTCCCTATGAAAAGCTGGTAACCACAGAATTTTCAGAAAAAGCAAAATAGACGCGCGAGTGCATTTGAAGCAGACAAACACAGGCAGGAGAAAAGGACGGGGATCTGCTGTTTTCCCTTTTCTCCTGCCTTTTCGGTTCAAATCTTCTTCTCCCGTTCCTTTTTCCCGCCTGTCAGGAAGCTGCGGCCCCGGCACCGCTTTTCTGGAACACAATGCCCAGAAGATCCTTCAGATAGTCCAGATACCCGGCCTCCTCCACACTCCCCGCGGCAATGACATTTACCTGTCCGATGGTCTTTCCGTTCAGAGTATACTCCAGCACGCCGGCTTTCTGGCCAGGCGTTATAGGAGCGGGAAGGGAATCCTCCAAGATAAGGGTTCGCTGCATAGCGCTTAAATCCTCTCCTGTAAGGCTTAAATAGGAAAAACGCTCCTCATATGCCAGCTCCACCTGGTCCTCCACACCGCCGGTCACCTTCATGGGCCCCAGGGGAAGGCCCTCCTGATCCTCATAGAGACGGCAGGCGGAAAATCCGTAGTTCAGCAGCGTCTGTGCATCCGCGAAACGGGACTTATAATCCGGCGCCGCCATGATGGATGCGATGAGCCGGACGCCGTCCTTCTGGGCCGTAGCGGACAGACAATATTTTGCCAGGGAAGTGGAGCCTGTTTTGAGGCCGGTTACCGTAAAATTATTTGCCATCTTCAGCAGCTTATTGGTATTGGACAGGCCGAACTCCTTGGTCCCCTGTCTTGTCACATGGGTGATATTTTCCATCCAGATAGTGGAATAATTGTGAATCTCCGGATACTTATTAATCAGCTCCCGGCTCATAATCGCGATATCCCGCGCCGTGGTCACATGCTCCGGCGAGTCTGTCAGCCCGCAGCAGTCCACAAAGTGTGTTCCTGTCATCCCCAGGCCCGCCGCCCTCTCGTTCATCATCCGGACAAACTCGCTCTCACTCCCGGCTACATACTCCGCCATCGCCACGGAAGCATCGTTTCCCGAAGCAATGACGATGCATTTAATCAGGGTTTCCACGGTCTGCACCTCCCCCTCCTCCAGAAATACCTGGGAACCTCCCATAGACTTTGCGTAGGCACTGGTAACCACCTCATCCGTCAGGTGAATTTTTCCTTCAGCCAGGGCATCAAAAATCAGGATCAGGGTCATAACCTTTGTAACGCTGGCCGGAGAGCGCTTCTCATCCGCCCCTTTTTCAAAAATGACCTGTCCTGTGGACGCTTCCATCAAAACTGCACTGGGAGCGGAAATTTCAAGAGCCGCCCCCTGTGCTGCAGTCTCCACAGCCGCCCCTTCCTCTGCCTCTGCCGCTGCCATGGCCCCCGCCGGTATGGCAAACTCCGGCTCCTTCGCCCATATCCCCATCCCCGGCTGCGCAAAAACCAGCACGCATGCACACAATATGGCAATGATTCGTTTCATAAGCAGTTCTTTCCCCGCATAAAATTTCTTATCCTCATTCTATGGAGAGAGATAAGCCCTTTATGACTGGAAAAAGCCCTTCGGCAGCATCCCGCCGGAGGGCTTTTTCTTATGCGGCAAACCGCGCTGAAATATAGCGCTCGTTTTCAGCCTTTAAACTTCCTTTAATGCCTGGCGCAGATCCTCCGCCATCTTCTCATACTCCGCATCGGTCAGAATGGTTTTTCCGCTGTTCATCTCAAATGTACCGCCCCACTCTTCTCCTCCCTTATACTTGGGGACAATGTGAAAATGCAGGTGATGGCCTGTATCCCCGTAGGCCCCATAGTTCACCTTGTCCGGATGGAATACCTTGTGCACAGCCCGCGCAACCTGTGCCACCTCGGCGAAATAGTCATTTCTCTCCTCATCACTCAGATCGATGAGCTCGCTTACATGCTTCTTGTGAGCCAGAACTACGCGTCCCCTCTTACTCTGTTCCTTAAATACATAGAGGAAGCCCGTCTTCATCTCACACACCGGATAGGCAAACTTATCCACCAGTTCTCCCTGCATACAATATGCGCAATTCGGATCTTTTACCATTTCACTCATTGTTCCAATCTCCTCTCGTTTACAACTGCTTTCTTGCCCGCCGGATACACCGCAGGCAGTAACCGTCCAGGGTTCTCTCGAACGATTACCTCACATCTAAGATACCACGGACAGGCATTTTTTTCAATTGCACACTTTCCGAATCTTACATTTTTCTTATACCTTTTCATTGTCTCCCCATACCGGATTATTTTGTGCTATAATGTAACAGTTCCGGACGGAACCGCTTTTTGTCCGGTTTTTTTAGAAATCCAGGAGAACTAATTATGAGTAAACTTGACTATAGACGCCGGCAGTTCCGCCGCTTTAAACGCACTCTGTCCCGGCACATTCCCACCTTAATCGCTTTAGCGTGTATTGTCCTCGTATCCGGAGGGCTGATTTTTTCTGTATATCACTTTATGCTGCACCGCCAGCCCTCCCCGGCCGTCTCTTTTCCTGCCGCCAGTTCTTCGCAGACGAACGGTACGGGAGGAGCCGCCAAGGCATCCGCCTCTACCGCATCCCCCGCAGACACCGGGGGAAATATAGCATCCGCGGAAAGCACAAAGTCCGAAGTGAGCGGACAGGACGCCTCCCCTCAAAAGCCCATGGACGAGACGGACCGGCTCATTGCCCAGGCAGACCGGCTCGCTTTAGGATATGACTACGACGGGGCTGTTTCCCTTCTCTCAGAGAGCGGGCTCGACACCGCCGACGGCCGGATTCCGGAAGCTATCGCCCGCTACGAGGAGACCAAGGCATCCCTTATTCCTGTGGACGTAACCCAGACCACCCATGTATTCTTCCATTCTCTCATCATGGATACCTCCCTGGCGTTTGATGGGGATTCGGATGCGGGAGGCTACAACTCCGTGATGACCACTCGGGACGAATTTTTGAAGATGCTGAATGAAATATATGCCCGGGGCTATGTCCTGGTCCGCTTACATGATATCGCTTCTCCTGTGCAGAACGCGGACGGGACAGTCTCCTTTGCGTGGGGTACCATTCTTCTTCCGCCCGGCAAAAAGCCTCTCGTCATGTCCCAAGATGACGTGTGCTACTATCCCTATATGGAGGGCGATGGATTTGCCAGCCGCATCATCATCGGTGAGGATGGAAAACCCACTGCGGAAATGACCCTGGCGGACGGGACCGTGTCCACCGGTTCCTACGACCTGATTCCCCTTTTGGAAGATTTTATCGAGGAGCATCCGGATTTCTCCTACAAAGGCGCCCGGGCTGTTATTGCATTCACAGGATATGAAGGGATTTTGGGATACCGCACTTCCTCCGCCTACAGCGACAGCCCCACCTACGAAGAAGACCGCGCACAGGCTGCGGCCGTAGCCCAATGTCTGCGGGAAAACGGTTGGGAGCTCGCCTCCCACAGCTGGGGGCATCTGCAGCTGGGCGTGTCCCCGGATTCTGAGACTGGCTTTGCAATCTCGGATGACCGCTTCGTAGCGGATGTGGATAAATGGGAGGAAGAAGTGGAGTCTCTCATCGGCCCCACAGATATTCTCATCTATCCTTATGGCAATGACATCTCCGATTGGCATTCCTACGGCCAGGACAATGCCCGCTTCGCCTACCTCCAATCCAAGGGGTTTCAGTATTTCTGCAATGTGGACGCCAGTACGCCCCACTGGATGCAGAAGGGCACAACCTATCTGCGCATGGCACGGAGAAATCTGGACGGTTACCGGCTCTACCAGGATCTCATCGAGACAGACCCGGCCAAAAAACGGCTCACAGACCTCTTTGACGCCGCGTCCATCTTTGATGCCGCCCGGCCCACGCCGGTGGACTGGAGCTACTAAGGGATTTTCCGCCCTTTTTTGCCGACGCGCCTTATCGCTGTCGCGCTCCTTCCCGTGTTTAAGCGAACGGTTTCCTGTTGTCTACATATAATAAACCAAGGAAATCATTTGCGGAAAGGAGCCTTGTTCATGATTCCCAAATTAGAAGTAACAGGGGTCAGCTACTCCTACCATTCCCTGGATGGAGAGACGCTGGCCCTTTCTGATATTTCATTTTCCGTAGAGCCCGGGGAATTTGTGGCCATTGTAGGCCCGTCGGGCTGCGGAAAATCCACCCTGTTATCCCTGATAAGCGGCCTCATTTCCCCGGAAGATGGAGAGATCCGCATCGACGGCATTCCCCTTAGCGCCTCCTCACCGGCTATTGGCTATATGCTGCAGAAGGACCATCTATTTGAATGGCGGACCATTTTTTCCAATGTGTCTTTAGGACTGGAAATCCAGGGACGGCTCGATGCCTCCGCAAAGGCCGAGCTGCGGGAAATGCTGACCTCCTACGGTTTACAGGATTTTGAGCGCGCAAAGCCCTCAGAACTCTCCGGGGGAATGCGCCAGAGAGCCGCGCTTATCCGCACCCTCGCTTTAAAGCCGGATCTTCTTCTTTTAGATGAGCCGTTCTCCGCCCTGGATTACCAAACCCGGCTGGCCGTCTGCGATGATATCAGCTCCATCCTGCGGAGCACACACAAAACCGCTGTTCTCGTCACCCATGATTTGTCTGAAGCGATCAGCGCGGCGGACCGCGTCATCGTTCTGTCGTCCAGGCCCGGGCACATCAAGGCTGTTCTCTCCATTGTATTTCCGGAAGGATGCGAAAGCCCTCTGGCCCGGCGCAACTGTCCGGAATTTTCCAACTATTTTAATTCTGTGTGGAAGGAGCTGAAGACCTATGAATAAGCAAACGCTTCCCTCTAAAGCCCAGCAGGAATTTGTAGAGCGGGAAATCCGCCGGCGCAGGCAGGTGGTAATCTGCCGGGCCATGCTCCTCGTTCTCCTTTTGGCCCTCTGGGAGCTTGCCTCCTCCATGCACTGGATTGACAGCTTTATTTTCAGTTCCCCCAGCCTGATTATAACATGTCTGTGGGACATGGCATCTGACGGAAGCCTATTTTTGCACACCGGTATTACGCTGCTTGAAACCCTGGCAAGCTTCGCCATCTGCACCGCCGCAGGCCTTGCCTGCGCTCTGGCCCTCTGGTCCAGCAGAAGCGCAGCGCAGATCCTGGAACCCTTTCTGGTTCTGTTAAACAGCCTGCCGAAATCTGCTCTGGCTCCCCTTCTCATCGTATGGCTGGGAAATAATATGCGCACCATCATCACCGCCGCTGTGTCCGTGGCGGTCTTCGGCTCTATTCTCACCTTATATACAGGATTTGCGCAGATAGACCCGGAGAAAGTCAAGCTGATCCGCTCCCTGGGCGGCAGCCAAAAGGACGTGCTTTTAAAGGTACTCCTCCCCGGCTCCCTGCCCATGATCATCAGCAATATGAAGGTGAACATCGGGCTCTGCCTGGTGGGCGTCATCATCGGGGAATTTCTCTCTTCCAAGGCGGGGCTGGGGTATCTCATCACCTATGGGTCGCAGACTTTTGCCATGACCATGGTCGTCACATCCATTGTGGTTCTCTGCTTTCTGTCTGTGGTTCTCTACCAGCTCCTTGCCCTGGCGGAAAGGCGGCTGAAATAGAAGGAATGGGTTCGCGCCTGTTTCCATCCCGCAAAAATTGTGGTACACTGAAAGCATACGGCGCATCGCCGAAAAATTTGTTTTCACTCCGCACAGGCCCCGCCTGGCGGCGGGAAGGAACAGACTATGGAAAAACAGGAAACAATGAAATACCGCCTGGCCCAGGCAGTCCGTGAATGCATGAGGACCACGCCCGTGGACAAAATCACCGTCCGGCAGATTACCGAGGTCTGCGGCACCACCCGGCAGACCTTTTACCGACATTTCCAGGATAAATACGACCTGATTAACTGGTACTTTGACAAGCTGCTCACCGAGTCCTTTGCCCATATGGGGGAGGGAAAAACCGTCTATGAGGGATTGGTGAAAAAATTTATCTATATCCGGCAGGAACACGTATTTTTTGCCGGAGCTTTCCGCTCGGATGATCACAACTCCCTGAAGGAGCATGACTTTGAGCTGATTCTTTCCTTTTATCTGCATCTGATCCGGGAAAAGACCGGGAGAGCTCCCGACGAGCAGATTCATTTTCTCCTGGAAATGTACTGCCGCGGCTCCATCTACATGACCGTCAAATGGGTGCTGGGCGGCTTAAAGCTCACTCCCCAGGAGCTGGCCGGCCTTCTGGTGGACGGCATGCCCCGGCCAGTGGACCGCCTGTTCCGTGAGCTGAAACTCCTCTGAATGCCGCTCTCCGCCGAATTTGGGGAGCGTGACAAACTCTCCAATCTGTAACTTCCCTTTTCTCCTCCTGTTTGTTAAAATAATATCAGAAAAACCGCCGGAAGCGGTCACATATCAAAGAGGAGGGTTTACTATTATGGCAAACAGAATTATGCTGAATGAGACATCGTACCACGGCGCAGGCGCTGTAAAAGAAATCGCAAACGAGGCCAAGGCGCGCGCATTTAAAAAGGCCTTTGTATGCTCCGACCCGGATTTGGTTAAATTCGGCGTCACCGCAAAGGTAACGGATGTGCTGAAGGAAGCTGGACTGGCTTACGAAATATATTCCGACATCAAGGCCAATCCCACCATTGAGAATGTACAGCATGGCGTGGAGGCATTCAAAAATTCCGGTGCGGACTACATCATCGCCATCGGCGGCGGCTCCTCCATGGACACAGCCAAGGCCATCGGCATTATTATAGCCAATCCGGAGTTTGAGGACGTGCGCAGCTTAGAGGGCACCGCGCCCACCAAGAACCCCTGCGTTCCCATCATCGCGGTT
>CALWBS010000303.1 GCA_944376135.1 uncultured Enterocloster sp. | reverse complement strand
GGTGTGTTTATCGCAGATTATAAGAGCTCCAGAGCCGCCTTTGAAGCAACCGGAGTATCTGTTGGCTCGATTGCCAGAGCAGCCCATGGAGAGAGAAAAACCGGAGGGGGTTATCTGTGGCGTGTAGTTCCGGAGGATTCACCGAAGGATCCGATTGCGGTGGATCTTACCAGCCGGATTGGTCATCATGACAAGCGTCCTTTGATTCAGAAGACGCTGGATGGAGAGGTAGTTGGGGAGTACCTTTCCATTGCACATGCGAGCCGGGCGCTGAATATCAGCAGGAGGAGTCTCTCCTGCGCGGTGAGCGGCGCGCAGAAGACAGCCGGCGGATTTCGCTGGGAAGAAAAGGTGGAGAAGGAATAAGGGCAGTAGCGGAGATCCGTTCACTCGGATCGGCTGCAGACACAAAATTATGGGGAAAAGACGCGGCTTCCGGAGAAGGAGGCCGTATTTTTTATATTTATCCCATGATTCAGAGTGCGGCTGTATGAATACGGGTAATTTGTGTAATAAATAGTGGAAAAAAACAAGAATTTATAGTACAATAATACATAAAAGGTGCCCCCGGCCTGCTGCGTTTAGATGGCTGTTTCGGACAGCGGGGAGGAACGGCAAATTGCGGTATGAGGGCGCATTTTTTTAACTTCTATAGAAGGAAAGGGGACTATGTAATGGCAAAAAAGAGAAATATCATCGTAGGACAGTCGGGAGGACCCACTGCGGTTATCAATTCCAGCTTGGCGGGAGTCTATAAGACGGCGAAGGAGAGGGGATTCCATAAGGTGTACGGTATGCTCCACGGGATCGAGGGATTTTTGGATGAGATGTATGTGGATTTGTCCACACAGATTCATTCGGATATGGACATTGAGCTCTTAAAGCGCACGCCGTCGGCATTTTTGGGTTCCTGCCGCTATAAACTGCCGGATATTCATGAGAATCCCGCTATTTACGAAAAGATATTTTCAATCTTGGATAAGCTGGATATTGAGGTGTTCATTTATATC
This sequence comes from uncultured Enterocloster sp., assembly GCA_944376135.1. Classification (GTDB taxonomy): domain Bacteria; phylum Bacillota; class Clostridia; order Lachnospirales; family Lachnospiraceae; genus Enterocloster. The sequence goes on along the minus strand of CALWBS010000303.1, from coordinate 5,111 downwards.
GGGGGAAATGATTCTATGGACACTATTAAGAAGCTGTCGGACTACGCCATTGTGAAAGGACATAACCAGAAGTTTCTTGGGGTTCCCAAGACTATTGACAATGACCTGGCGCTCACGGACCATACGCCGGGATTCGGCAGCGCTGCCAAGTACATAGCTACTTCCACCAAAGAGGTGATCCGGGACGCCATGGGCCTTTCCTACAAGCGGCCGATGATCACGATTATGGAGATTATGGGGCGAAATGCGGGCTGGCTGACTGGAGCGACAGCCCTTGCCAAGACTGAGGACTGCTGCGGTCCGGACCTCATTTACCTGCCGGAGGTCCCCTTTGATATTGATAAGTTTTTGAAAAAATGCACGGAGCTCTTAAAGAAAAAGCCTTCCATCGTGGTGGCTGTGTCCGAGGGAATCAAGGCCCCGGATGGCCGTTATGTATGCCAGATGGCGGGCGGGAGCGATTACGTGGATGCTTTCGGCCACACTCAGCTGGCGGGTACGGCGGCGTATTTGGCGGCTTATCTGGCAGAGAAGACAGGAAATAAGACCCGGGCGGTAGAGCTGTCCACGCTCCAGAGAAGCGCTTCTCACATGGCATCCAGGGTCGATATCAACGAAGCCTTTATGGTGGGAGGAGCCGCAGTAAAGGCAGCGGATGAGGGAGATACGGGCAAGATGGTCGTGATCGACCGGGTATCCGATGACCCCTATATGAGTGCAGCCGGTATTTATGACGTGCATAAGATCGCCAACAATGAAAAATTGGTTCCCAGAAATTGGGTCACCCGGGACGGCAGCTACGTGACCCAGGAGTTTGTCAATTACGTGGAGCCGCTGATTCAAGGCGATTATCAGCCGTTTATGGTAAACGGACTTCCGCAGCATCTGGTGCTGAAACGATAGGAAACTTGCAGCTGTTTAGGACGGCGTATCTTCTTGTCCGGCCGTTGGCCGGACAAGAAGCATCGGATTTTCCCGCCGCCCTAAACTGTTGCGAGAAATCTATAAAAAGCTGAAAAATCAAGGGTTTTTTGACCGGATAACATAAAAACAATCCGCAGGGTTTCCCTGATATATGGAAATCCTGTTTTTCTTTTGTACAAAAATAAAAACAAAACAAATTGCGCCTATGGATAAAATCAACAACAAAAAACCTTGGAAAATTATGGCAGGGTGGCGGACGAAATTTGACAAATGAGCGTCCTGGTGCTATATATAGGTGAGCAGCAGATAAATGTTGAATTTAGCCGGACGGCCTTCTGGCGGAGACGTCCCATAAAAAGGAGTTTTGTAGAATGAAAGAAAAGAAAATCATGCTTCCAACCGTAGAGATTGCAAAGAAATTTGTGGCAGAAGCGACCAAGTGTGATTTTGATATCGATGTATTTTACAATCGGGTAACCATTGATGCAAAGTCAATTCTTGGCGTGCTGAGCCTGGACTTGACCAAGGTTCTCACCGTGCAGTACAATGGCGAAAATAAAGAATTCGAGGCGTATTTAAACAGCATTTCGCCTCAGGCGTTTGCGGCGGCGGCGTGAGAGGAAATTCGGCAGAATTTCCGGCATTGCTCATTTGATAACAGAATCGCTTAAAACACAGAAAAACCTTACTGAATTTTCAGAAATGAAGCTGAAAGTTGGTAGGGTTTTTTATATATTCGGACTGTGATAAAAAAGAACGTGTGTTCTTTGGCTTTGATTGAAAAAGAAAGCCGGATATAGTATAATTGAGCCATAGTTATATACAAGGGGGAAGACGCAGTTGCAGGCGAGAGAAGAGGCGGCGGTCCGCATCTCCGTACGGAATCTGGTGGAATTTATTCTGCGCTCCGGAGACTTGGACAACCGCAGGACGGCCGGGGCAAAGAAGGAGGCCATGCAGGCCGGAGGAAGGCTTCACCGCAAGATACAGAAGGCCATGGGCGCCAATTACCGGGCCGAGGTCAGTTTAAAGTGCCTTGTCCGCCATGAAGAGATTTCCCTGCTGGTGGAGGGCCGGGCGGACGGGATTTTGTCTGAGCAGGAAGGGGAAACCATCGACGAGATCAAGTGCATCTATATGGACGTAGGACGTCTCTCGAAACCGGATCCCATCCATCTGGCCCAGGCCATGTGCTATGCTTATATGTACGGGAGAGACAGGGAACGCGCCTCCATGGGCGTCCAGGTGACCTACTGCAATATGGAGACCGAGGAAATCCGCCGGTTTCGGGAACGTCATACGATGGAGGAGCTGACCGGATGGTTTGAGGGGATTATCCGTGAGTATGCAAAATGGGCCCGCTTTCTCGCGGACCACGGGGAGAAGCGGCAGGAGAGCTTAAAAGCACTGTCCTTTCCCTATCCCTACCGGGAAGGGCAGAAGGAGCTGGCAGCGTCCGTATACCGCTGTATTGCCAGACAGAGAAATCTTTTTATCCAGGCACCTACCGGGGTGGGAAAGACATTGTCCACCGTATTTCCAAGCCTGAAGGCCATGGGGGAGGGATACGGGGAAAAGCTGTTTTACCTCACTACGAAGACAATCACCCGTCAGGCGGCCCAGGAGGCATTTGCCATTTTGCGGGAGCGGCGGGGGCTGTATTTTTCCACGGTTACGGTGACGGCGAAGGAGAAGCTGTGCGTGTTGGGAAAGCCTGACTGCAACCCGGAGGCCTGCCCCCGGGCCAAGGGGCATTTTGACCGGGTCAATGAGGCAGTTTACGAGATGATCTGCCGGGAGGAGGAGATAACCCGGGAGCAGATATTGGAGTACGCAAAGCGCTTTGCGGTCTGTCCCTTTGAATTCTGCCTGGATCTCACGGACTGGGCAGACGGAATTATCTGCGATTACAACTATGTCTTTGACCCGAATGTGCGGCTGAAGCGGTATTTTGGGGACGGAGGAGCACAGAAGCGGTATCTCTTCCTGGTGGATGAGGCCCACAACCTGGTATCCAGGGCCAGGGAGATGTACAGCGCCAGCGTGGTGAAGGAGGATATCTTGACGGCCAGGCGTATTTTGAAAGCCGCCGGGGCGCCGGAACGCCTCCTCTCCCTGTTGGGAACGTGCAGCCGGCGGATGCTCTCCCTCAAGCGCTCCCGGGAGGAGGACGGAGCGCAGACGCGGCTGCGGCAGGTGCTGGACACGGAGTATGAAATGCTGGAGGACGTAAATCTTCTGGCATTAAGCCTTCTTTCCCTCATGGGAGAGCTGGATGCATTTATGAATGAGCAGGTGGAATTTTCGGACAGGGAGCAGGTGCTGGAGTTTTATTTCCAGGTGCGGGATTTTCTCGCGGTCTATGACCGCCTGGACGGGAACTACCGGATTTACAGCCGGATGCTGCCCGGCGGTGAATTTATGGTGAAGCTCATGTGCATCAACCCATCGGGCAATCTGCGGGAGTGCCTGTTCCAGGGAATCAGCACCCTATTTTTTTCCGCTACCCTGCTTCCCATCGGGTACTATAAGGATCTTCTGTGGGGGAGCAGAGAGGAATATGCGGTGTATGCGGATTCCCCTTTTCCGCGGGAGAACCGGTTGGTGCTTGCAGCCGGGGATGTGAGCAGCCGGTACGGCAGAAGGCGCCGGGGGGAGTATGAGAAAATCTGCGACCACATCTGCCGGATTGTGGAGGGAAAGAAGGGAAATTACATGGTATTCTGCCCGTCCTACGCTTACCTGTCCCAGATTGAGGACATACTTTTGGAGCGGCAGGAGAGAGGGGAGGCGGATTTTGTCCTTGCGGTGCAGAAAAGCCATATGGAGGAGGGAGAGCGGGAGGAATTTCTGGAAATGTTCGGACGGGAGAGGGAGAAGTCCCTTGCGGCCCTGTGCGTCATGGGAGGAATTTTTTCCGAGGGAATCGACTTGAAGGAGGAGCGGCTCATCGGAGCCATCATCATCGGAACCGGGCTTCCCCAGGTGAATGTGGAGCAGGAGATTCTGCGGGAATATTTCGATGAGCAGGACGGCCAGGGTTTTGACTACGCCTACCAGTATCCGGGGATGAATAAGGTGATGCAGGCGGCAGGGCGGGTTATCCGCACACTGCGCGACAAGGGGGTCATCGCCCTGCTGGACGACCGGTTTCTGCGGCCCGAGTACACCGCCCTCTTTCCCAGAGAGTGGGAGAGTTATACGGTGGTAAACCGGTACAATGTGTCCCGGGCTTTGGCGGATTTCTGGGGAGATGGGTGAGCGGGGCGGCCCGGCTACAGCATGTCCATAAACTGCCGGGCCGCCTGGGATACCGGCAGAGTGTCGTTGTAGGCTACCATCATCTGCCGGGCGGGCAGCTCTTCTTTGAGCTTCAGGATAAAGAGATCCTTGTCCTGATCGGGGATGCAGAAATCCGGCACAAAGGCAACGCCCAGGCCGATGCGGGCCAGGTCGATGAGCAGGTCATTGCTGGAGAGCTCAATCTCCGGCACCAGATCCAGCTGATTTTTCTGGAACACCTGGTGCAGAAACTCGCTGGTGGTGCTCTTGCGGTCCAGCATCAAAATGGGATACTTCAGCAGATCCGCCAGAGAGAGCATCTTTCCTTCCAGGTCAAAGGCCTGGCGGCTGGCGGTGAACACATCGTGGAACTCATTGATGACCCGGGTGCTCAAAGTTCCGCTTAAGGCGGAGTTGGGATAATTGGTGATGATAAAATCCGCCTGGCCATTCTCTAAGAACTTGGCGCAGGCGATGGAGGTCTGGTTGATGACCTTGATGTGGATGCCCGGATACTCCTGGTGAAAGCGTTTCAAGTACGGAATCAGGTAATAGCGGCAGATGGTGTCGCTGGCCCCGATGCGCAGCTGGCCGCCGTTCAGTGTGTGGGCCTCCAGGAGCTGATTTTCGCCTTTTCGGATCAGGTTCATGGCCGGTTCGATGTGCCGCAGCAGAATTTCCCCCTCGGGAGTGAGCTGTACTTTTTTCGTGCTCCGGATAAACAGGGGCTGGTTCAGCTTTTTCTCCAGTACCTTGATGGACTGGCTGACTGCGGACTGGGAAATGAACAGGTGCTTGGACGCCTCGGAAAAGCTGAGGGAGATGGCGACGTGGTAAAATACTTTATATAATTCATAATTGATATCCATGAGAAGAAAGGTCCTCCTTGCGTACTTGCATTCATC
>CALWBS010000302.1 GCA_944376135.1 uncultured Enterocloster sp. | reverse complement strand
CACCGCGATGGCAGAGCTCCAGAAAGATTATGAGGAAGAGCTGACACAGCGCAGGACCGCGTGGGAGGAAAAGCCGGATTCGCAAAAACGGCTGAAAGCATACGCGCAAATCCTGGAGTCTTATGTAGAAAGCGGGCTTTTGGAAGGAAATATTAAGCGAAGCCGTCAGGAGGAGCTTGGCGGCCTTCAGGAACGGCAGCTTAAAGAAATCCGGGGAAGCAGGGATGAGGAACCGGAACGATATTGGAAATGGTTCAGAACCCTGATTTCTCTGGGAAGGCTGGAAGAAGCAAAAAAATGCGCCGCTTATGTGACAGACCGGTGGCCGGATAGGGAAGACGGCTATATGATGGAACTGCGCCTGGCTGTGGAAAAGCGGGACGGTTCCGGGATTCGGCAGGTCATTGACCGGATGGAACGGCAGGGCTTGTATCTGTCGATGAAGGCAAGAAAAACGGTTGAATTCTGGAAAGGGAATCATGAAGAAAGTACATAAACCAATATTTGGGAAAATGCAGGCTCCAATGGCAGTTTTCCTGGTGATTGTCTGTATACTGATGGCAGAGCGCCGCAGCGTAGTCTATGAGAAGACCGAGCGTTTGCTGGAATTTTTAGATCCTTCCGTATTTCAGGAAGAGGAATTTGTGAAGGAGCCCGAGTGCCTGATTGTATGGGACAGCGCGGATTCAAATTCCGTAAAAGCCCGCCGGGAGATAGCGTCAGTTTTAGCGCAAATGCGGATTCCCTTTGAAGAGCAGGACGGACGGGAAGAACCGGCCCTATCCCCCGCATATGATAATTATGTGCTGGCTCTCAGCGATTACAGTGTGCTGGGAGAAGGAATCTTGGATTTGTTCGACTGGGTGGAGGACGGGTCCAATCTTCTGGTAATGTGTCCGCCGTATGTGGATGCATATTATCAGGTAGTCAGCGGCAGAATGGGAATTCAGGATACGGGCCATGAACCTTTTGAACTGGACAAGATTGTCTTCAAAACGGGATTTATGGTGGGCGGAATGGGGCAGACTTTGGAGGTCTCGGACCCGTTTGATTCCTCGAACCGAATCTTTTTAGATCAGGACTGCAGAGTTCATCTGACCGGCGGAGGGGAGGAGGAGTATCCGGTTTTATGGGAGCATCCATACGGGCAGGGAAACGTAGTCTGTGTGAATCTGAATATATATGAAAAGGCGTACAGAGGTTTTTACGCAGCCGCCTACAGCCTGCTGTCCGATGTGTGCGTATATCCAGTGATCAACGGCGCTGCCTTCTATCTGGACGATTTCCCTTCCCCTGTACCCGCCGGCGAAGGAAGCTATATAAAGCGGGATTATAATATGGATATCGAACGATTCTACACCAACGTATGGTGGCCGGATATGTCCAATTTGGCGAAGGAGCACGGTATTCGCTATACCAGCATGGTAATTGAAAATTATTCGGATGAACATCAGCTTCCTCTTGCGGGCAACCAGGATACCCAGCGGTTCCTTTATTTTGGAAACGAGGTGCTGAACCAGGGAGGGGAAATCGGTTTCCATGGATATAACCATATGCCGCTGGTTCTGGAGAACTTCGATTATGGAGATGCCTTTGAGAGCTACTATCCCTGGAAAAGCGAGGACGATATCCGGGGAGCTATGACAGAGCTCAAAAATTTCTGTTCTGAACTTTATCCGCGGGAGGCGTTTCAGGTCTATGTTCCTCCCTCCAATATTTTGTCAGAGGAAGGCCGGAGAATTCTGGCAGAAGATTTTCTGGATATCCAGGCGGTAGCCAGTATCTATTTTGAAGGGGCCCACGGATATTCACAGGATTTTATGGTGTCGGAAGACGGGATTGTGGAGACCCCGAGAATTACATCGGGACTGTTAATTGATTCCTATATGCGGACTGCAGCGCTGTCTGAGCTGAATTTTCATTATGTAAATTCTCATTTTCTGCATCCGGACGATGCGTTGGATGAGGATCGGGGAGCGGCTTTAGGCTGGCAGAATCTGTACACAAATCTCTCCGCTTATATGGAGTGGCTGTATAATTTTGCTCCGGAAATCCGAAGACTGGTTGGAACGGAGATGGCTGGCGCCGTCGAGCGCTATTATTTTCTGGACACTCTGATTGAAAAGCGGGAGGGGGAGATAGAAATCCGCCTTTCCAATTTTCAGGATGAGGCCTGGCTGTTCGCGCGGGTCAAGGAGGGATACGTTTCCTCCGTCCAGGGGGGAAGCGCAGTACGCGTCGCAGACGGCTTGTACTTGGTACAGGCATCGGAGGACACAGTGCGGCTTATTCTTGAATAGGACAGAAAGGCGGAGGAGGATACGCAGTGAAACACGAAAAAATATTTCGTTTTCTTCCCATCATCATTATATGTGCGGCGTTCTGCCTTCTGAGCTTTGCTATGGTTGGACAGCAGTTTTATGGGAGCTACGCTCCCAGTGAGCGGGTTGTGGATGTCCTTCCGGCTCAAAACTTTGAAGCGCCGGCTGCTCGAGGTTCTGCCGAATGTCTGGTTCTGGTCAACAGCAAAGAAGCAAACTCGGTGCTTGCCTGGAAGGATATGGAGGGGTTGTTTTCCCAGATGAAGGTAGAGGCGGATTATGTGGATGTCTCAAAGGAAGCAGTCCCTGAATATGCGGATTACAAGCGAATTGTACTGGCCGTGGCGGACAGCAGCGTGCTCGGGGAAAAAGCGTACGAATTGTTGGACTGGGTAAATGGAGGGGGAGGATTCATGGTCTATTTCCCGCCCCTGGGAGATGTTTTTTTCCGCGCCCTTTCATCCCAGATGGGAGTACAGGAAACAGGCTGGGAAATGTACGAGTCTCCGGGGTTCCGGTTCAAGACGGACTTGATGATGGGAGGCAAGGGAAAGGATTTCATAATTGAGGAGCCTTATGAAGCGTCTTTAAGCCTGTCTTTATCATCCGACTGCACAGTCCATATGGTCAGCGCAGACGACAGGGAGCTTCCTCTGCTGTGGGAACGAGACCTGGGGGAAGGAAAAATTGTATTTATGAATTTCGGAATTATGGGCAAGGCATACCGGGGGCTTTACGGAGCTGCTTACAGTCTGCTGGGGGAAGCTTTTGCCTGGCCCGTGATTAATGGCAGCGCGTTTTACCTGGATGATTTTCCGTCGCCGGTTCCCTCGGGGACCAGCACCTATATCCAGCGGGATTACGGCGTCAGCGTAGGCGATTTTTATACAAATATCTGGTGGCCGGATTTGCTGGAGCTGGCAGAGAAATATGGGATTCGGTACAGCGGGATGGTTATTGAGGATTATTCGGATAAGCGGGAGGCGCCTTTTGCGGCCAATCAAAATACGCAGCGGTTCCGCTACTTTGGCACCGAACTGCTGCGCAAGGGCGGAGAAATCGGCCTCCACGGCTATAACCATATCCCGCTCTGCATGGAAGGCTTTGACCGCGATTTCGGCAATGGCTACGTTCCCGGAACCTATGAGCGTCTGTTTGACTATGACTACTGGAACAGCAGGGAGGACATGCGGGCATCCATAGAGGAGCTGATCCGTTTTACGGAGGAACTGTACCCGGGCGTAACGGCGGCAACCTACGTTCCTCCGTCGAATATCCTATCATCCGATGCAAGACAGATGCTGGCTGAGGATTTTCCGCAGATCAAGGCCATAGCCAGCATTTATTTTGAGGGAGATGTGGAGTATACCCAAGAATTTGAAGCAGCGGAGGATGGGATTGTGGAAACGCCGCGGATCATTTCCGGCTGTGTCATTGATTCCTTTATGGAGATCGGGGCGCTGTCGGAATTGAATCTCCATTATGTGAATTCCCATTTTCAGCATCCCGATGATGTCCTTGACGAGGAGCGGGGCGCCGAGGCAGGGTGGGAGGCGATGCGCGGCCGTTTGGACGAATATATGCGATGGCTTTACGGTGCGGCGCCCGCAATTCGGAACCTGACCGCTGTGGAAATGGCCGGCGCTGTGCAGAGATACTACTATCTGGATGTGACCCAGGAGATTACAGAGGATGCGATTGTTTTAGAACTGTCCAATTTTCAGGATGAAGCTTACATCTTTATCCGGATTAATGGCAGAGAGCCGGAAAATCTGGCCGAAGATATTACCGGCGGGACGCTGACGGCGATGGGAGGCGGCCTCTATCTGGTGGAGGCTTCCCAGAACCGGGTGGTGATCCAAAGAGGGGAAGCCTAAGCCGATAAAACCGGGGGCAGATGAGGAGGATTGTGATGCGTATTTGTGTGATTCTGGAAGGATGCTATCCGTATGTGACAGGAGGCGTCTCCACCTGGATTCATCAGTATATACAGGCTATGCCGGAGCACGAATTTGTTCTCTGGACGATCGCAGCCTCCTCTGATGACAAGGGGAAATATAAATACCGGCTTCCGGAAAATGTGACGGAGATTCATGAGCTATTTCTCCAGGATGCGTTAAAGCTTCCGGCAGTGAAAAAAAGGTACAAATTCAGCGAAAAGGAGATACAGGCGCTGACAGACTTTGTCCACTGCAAAAGACCGGACTGGGAAGTGCTGTTCGAGATGTATAATGACAAAAAAATTTCGCCCATGTCTTTCCTGATGAGCCAGGAATTTCTGGATATTCTGGTGTCGATTTGCGAGAAGGACTACCCGTATGTGGCGTTTTCCGATATGTTTCATACGATGCGCTCTATGTTTCTGCCGGTTCTCTATGTGCTGGGCCATGAGGTCCCGAAGGCGGATCTCTATCACACCATCGCGACGGGCTATGGAGGGATTTTGGCCAGGTTGGGAAGTTATAAATACCAGCGTCCCTTTATGCTGACAGAGCATGGAATTTATACCCGGGAGCGGGAAGAGGAAATTATCAGGGCCCGATGGGTTCCGTCCAGCTTTAAGCGGTCCTGGGTACGATTCTTTTATATGCTGTCGGCGGCAGCTTATGATCGGGCGGCAATGGTTACCAGCCTTTTTGCTAATGCCAGAAAAACCCAGATCAATATAGGCTGCAGGGCGGAAAAATGCCGGGTGATAGCCAATGGAATCCATTTTGACCGATTTAAAGATATTCCTTTAAAGCCGGAGGACGGATGGGTTGACATTGGGGCGATCGTCCGTCTGGCTCCGATTAAAGATATCAAAACCTTAATCTATTCTTTTTACGAACTGAAATTCCGCGTAGAGCAGGTACGGCTCCATATTATCGGGCCTGAGGACGATGAACAATATGCGAAAGAATGTTACGAATTGGCTGAGCAATTGGGTGTCAAGGACTTGATTTTTACGGGTATGGTCAATATATTAGAGTATATGGAAAAACTTGATTTTACGGTACTGTCCAGCATATCAGAAGGCCAGCCCCTTTCTGTCCTGGAGTCATTCGCGGCGGGCCGCCCCTGTGTGACCACCGATGTGGGATGCTGCCGGGAGCTTTTGGACGGAAGCGAAGGGGACGACTTCGGACCGGCAGGAATCTGCGTGCCGCCCATGGAACGGGAGGCCCTCTGTTCGGCTATGGAGCGGATGTGCATGCGGGCGGAAGAACGCTATCAGATGGGAAAGGCCGGAAAAATGCGGGTAGAGAAGTATTTTCGGCATGAGGATATGATCAGGAACTATAAGCAGGCGTATACAGAGGTGATGAGTACATGGCAGGGATCGGTTTCTCCTTGAGAAAATTGTTTCAGAAAAAGGGTATTTTTAATTTATGCCGGGCATATGGATATGCGGGACTGGTTTGCGCCGGCCCAATGATTCTCGGCGTGGTGCTGCTGGTGTCCATCGCTTTTCTTTCCCAGCTGGCCGGTCTGCCCAGACATGACAGGGAATTGCTGAACTGTATGCTGACCTATTGCCTTCTGGCTTCCCTTACAACCACCAGTCTGTTTAATATGCCGGTTACCCGGTATGTGTCGGATATGCTCTATGAGGAGAAACCGAGAAAGATTATGCCCAGCTTATACGGAAGCATCGGGATCATGCTGGTGGGAGGCTGTATTCTATGGGGCATATTCCTCCATTTTTCAGGGGTGCTTGCGGTTTATAAGCTGCTGTGCCTCTGGTTTTACGCGATTTTAATTGTAACCTGGATGGAGATGAATTTCCTGACCGCACTGAAGGATTATATGGTGCTGGTCGGAGATTTCGCCATTTCGCT
>CALWBS010000301.1 GCA_944376135.1 uncultured Enterocloster sp. | reverse complement strand
TCTGTTCTACCAGATTATGACGAAGAATCTGGGCGGAATCCGCTATACACGGGACGCGGCCCTCTACCCGGGAGCAGTCTTTGCGCCGGCCGGGGAAGGGGAGCGGGTCGGCGGTCCTGTGGAGCTTTGGGCAGCGGATACCGGGGCTCAGTCTCTGCGCGCTCTGGACGAGGAGGAGCTGGACTACACGGCAAGGGAGCTGGAGGCCAAGATTGCTGCCCGGCGGATCAAAGAGCTGGTGAGCGAGAAGGAGGGACTCTCGGTCTGGGATAAGAATGGAGGGGCAGAGGGGAACGGCGGCTACCGGAGGGCGGGATACGGTGATATTGTCATTCTGCTGCGCAGCATGGCGGGCTGGTCCGAGGTGTTTGTCAATGTGCTGATGAATGAGGGAATCCCAGCCTATGCCCAGACCTCCTCGGGCTATTTCGATACGGTGGAGGTGGAGACGATTCTAAGCCTTCTGTCCGTGATTGACAATCCCATGCAGGATATTCCTCTGGCGGCTGTGCTTCGCTCCCCCATCGTGGGAATGACGGACGAGGAGATGGCCTGGATGATGGCCGCTTACAAGCAGCGGGCGGCAAAGGCCCAGGACCGGGGCGTGTATGCGGCCTGGAAGCTGTGGGAGGATGCAAGGTCTCTGACGGAAGAGACCGCCCCCGGCGAGGGTATCATCCAGATTGGAAAGGGAGGCATCCCCCGGGATGCGGCCGGAGCGGTTTGGGAGAAGCTCGGCCGCTTTGGAGCGCTCCTTAAAAAACTTCGGGGGGAGTCCCGGTATCTGCCCATCCATGAGCTTTTGTACCGGGTGTACCGGGAGAGCGGGTACTACGACTATGTGTCCGCCATGCCCGGAGGCCAGACGCGGCGGGCTAACCTGGATATGCTGGTGGAGAAAGCCCAGGCCTATGAGGCGGCCAGCTACAAGGGCCTCTTTCACTTTGTGCGTTATATTGAAAAATTAAAAAAATTCGACCAGGATTTCGGGGAGGCCTCCGGGGGCGAGGGCCGGGAGGGGGTGCGCATCATGAGCATTCACAAGAGCAAGGGCCTGGAGTTTCCGATTGTTATTCTGGCAGGTCTGGGAAAGCGTTTTAATAAGCAGGACGCCTACGGCCAGATTCTCTTGGATCCGGATCTGGGAGCAGCCGCGGACTGTGTGGACCTTGCGCTGCGGGTGCGGATTCCCACGCTGAAAAAGCAGGTATTAAAACGCCGGATGGAGCTCGAAACCCTTGGAGAGGAACTTCGGATTTTGTACGTGGCTATGACCCGGGCGAAGGAAAAACTGGTGATGACCGGCACGGACAAGGCTCTGGAGACAAAGTGGGAAAAATGGTCGGATATATCCCTCTGGGATGGACAGATCCCCTACACCCTGCTTGCCGGCGCATCCTCCTTTTTGGACTGGATTCTCATGGCGCGCCCGGCCATGGATGCCTCCCGCTTTACGGCGAAGCAGGCGGATGTGGGGGAGCTCATCGGCGGGGAGGTATCCCGGCAGATAGAGAGGGGGATGGCAAAGGAGGAGCTTCTGGGGATGAACCTGGAGGAGCCCTTCGACCGGGAGATGGAAGAGCAGATAGAAGCTGCTGCGGGATACCGCTATCCTTTCCGGGATGACACCCGGCTCTATGCCATGGTCTCCGTGTCAGAACTGAAAAAGCAGAGCCAGATTGGCCGGTCAGACGATGCTCTGGGGACAGGCCGGCCGGACCGGGAGGGAGATGTGCTGAAGGAAATCCTCTCCATACCCGGGGAGCCAAATGCAGGGGCAAAGCGGGGAACTGCCTACCACGCAGCGCTGGAGCACCTGCCGCTGGGGGAGGTAAAGAGTCTGGAGGATGCGAAAGACGCCCTGGAGACGATTTACAGAGAAGGATTTCTGGACGCGGAGGCCTATGGCCTTGTGGATGCCGCGCTGGTGTGGCAGTTTGCGGACAGCCCTCTGGGGCGCCGCATGGCAGAGGCGCGCGGGCGCGGAGTGCTCCGCCGGGAGCAGCAGTTTATGATCGGTATACCGGCAAGGGAGCTGGGGCGGGGAGACTCGGATGAGCTGGTGCTGATTCAGGGGATTATTGACGCGTATCTGGAAGAGGAGGACGGCCTGGTGCTTATTGACTACAAGACGGACCGGGTGTCCGCAGGAAATCCGGACCGGGCGGCGGCTCTTTTAGCGGACCGGTATCGGGTTCAGCTCGACTATTATGAGAGGGCCCTGGTTCAGCTTACCGGAAAGAGGGTAAAGGAGCGGATTATTTATTCTCTGACTTTGGGGAGGAGTATCCCTGTGTGAGCGCAGAAAATTTGCTTCTTCCCTTTTGAATGCTGTGGGGGTATAATGGAGCATAGCTGGACAAATGCCGTCCTGAACAGTTAAAAAATATTTTGGAGAAACGAGGACAAACCAGGATGAAAAAGCCAATAATCGGAGTTTTGGGAGCGCGTATGATTAATGGAGGAGGGCCGGCGCCTGTGCTGGCGGATTATGTCAATCGGGCGTACTGTGCTGCGGTGGAAAAGGGAGGCGGGATTCCCGTGGTTCTTCCGGTGCCAGCCCGGATAGAGGACGGTCTGGAAACCCTGGCCCTGTGCCAGGGACTTCTTGTGCCCGGCGGCCTGGACGTGGACCCGCGGTTTTACGGGGAAGACCCTCTTCCTGTGCTGGGTACTCTGGATGCGGATATGGACCGATTCTGGATAGCGGCGGTGAAGTTTGCCAAAGAAAAGGGGCTTCCTGTGCTGGGAATCTGCCGCGGACTGCAGCTTGTGAATGTGGCGCTGGGGGGAAGCCTGCACCAGGATATTTCAC
>CALWBS010000300.1 GCA_944376135.1 uncultured Enterocloster sp. | reverse complement strand
CCCGTACCCGAGGGTATCCTGGACAAGGCGGTGGTCGAGCACCGGGGAAATAAAGAGAGGGCGCCGGAGCTGGTGCTCCGGATCCTGCCCCAGGAAGAGGCGTTTCACGAGGAGGAAATGCGCCGGGTGTATCAGGGGATTTACGTGAAGGAGAAGGTTCTCTTTGAAGGAGAGGTCATGGAGTACCGGATCTATGAGACCATCCAAGGAGAACGGCAGTGCATGGCCGAGGCTTCCGTCCAGTGCGACCACAAGCTGGAGGGGCGGGAGAACAGCCGATTTGCCTGCTTAAACCGCATGGGAGCGGCTCTGGAGGCAAAGGATGAGAAGGCCCTGTTTGGGGCGATGGAGGACTATTTGAAAAAATCAGCGGCTCTGGGCCGGCTGTTCCCTATCGAGTAGGGGCCGGGCGGGCCGTCTGAGGAGGAAGGAGCTGTCATGGACGGACTTGTAATCGGCCTGGACCTGAATGATGATTATATCCAGATCTGCTGTCACGGCAGGGAAAAGACGTGGACAATCCCCGCGGTCATCTGCCGCCGGAAGGAGGAGGAGACCTGGCTTACCGGGGAGGAGGCATATGCCGCGACCCTTCTGGGGGAGGGAGTGATCGTGGATAAGCTCCTCAACCTGGCGGCTAGGGAGGGAACCTCCACCATCGGGGGGACCTGCTATACCGGCGGAACGCTCTTGAAAATTTTTATTAAGATGATGCTGGATTATCCCAAAAAGGAGTTCGCAGTCACAGAGGTGGATCAGCTCGTCATCACGCTGGAGCGGGTGGAGAGCCGGCTCCTGGATACATTGATGTACTGTGCGGATTACCTTCAGATCCCCAGGGAGCGGGTGCATGTGGTGAGCCATACGGAGAGCTTCATTTATTATGTGCTGAATCAGAAAAAGGAGCTGTGGACCAACCAGGTGGGGCTTTTTGAGCTGGGCTCGGACCGGCTGCGCTATTATGAGATGAAGGTGCAGCGGGGGCTGCGCAAAAATATTGTCCAGGCAGAGGCCCAGAACCAGGAGGAGGCGTTTAATCTGGATATTCTGGATTCTCCCTCGGGAGCCCGGCTGGCAGACCAGATTCTCTGTTCCTGCGGGGAGAAGCTTCTCTCGCGGAAGCTGTTCTCCACGGTATTCCTTACAGGCAAGGGATTTGAGCGGCAGGATTGGGCCGGGGAGTTTATGAAGTTCATCTGCAGGCGCAGGAAGGTGTTTGTGGAGAGCTGCCTTTTCGCCAGGGGGGCAGCCAATAAAGGGTGGGATTACCTGCAGACCGCCACGGCCTATCCGTATATTTTCGTGTGCGAGGGAAGGCTGAAATCTGAGGTTTCTTTAAAGGTCATGAGCAAAGGCCGGGAACGGCAGCTCATCGCGGCGGCCTGGGGGGACAGCTGGTATGAGTCAAAGAGCGTTCTCGACCTGATTGTGGACGGACAGGACGCCATCGAATTTCTCATCAGTTCCCTGGAATCGCGCAAAAAGCGGACGGTGCGCATCCCGCTTACGGGATTTCCCGAGCGGCCGCCCCGGACAACCCGGGTGGAGATGAGCCTGGCTTTTAAGGATGAGAATACTATGATGGCGGTAATCCGGGATAAGGGATTTGGCGAACTGTATCCGGCTACGGATGCGGTGGTGAGACAAGAGGTGAGCCTATGAGTTTGCTGCTGTGCAGGCAGGAGCCGGTGAAGAATCCATTTTATATTGAGGTGCTTGACATCCGAATTTATTCTTCCCAGGAGCTGTGCTATGTGATTTTCAATCACCCGCTTCTGGTGATGGATGAGTTTGTGGACAGCTCCCTGTTTGACTTTATTCGCCAGGATTTAGCGCTTCCCTCACTGGCGGACCGCATGGAAAAGCTGGTGGAGACGGGAAGCCGGCCGGAGGAGGTATTAAGCTTATTCCTCTTGGAGTGCGATTATTACACGGAGAAGGAAGTCCAGCAGTTTAAGGCGGCCGCGGCCTCCTACCGGAAACTGCCCGCCGGAGAGTATGAGAAGGCCCGGGCGGACTACATGTTTGAGAAGCGCCAGTACGGCCGCGCGGCGGTGCGGTACGAGGCGGTACTGGAGACGCTGCAGGAGGACGGAGGCGCCGGGAAGGCAGAGCAGGAGCAGGAAGCTTTCCAGGCCAGGATTTACAATAACCTGGGAGCGTCCTACGCCCAGATGTTCCAGTTTCACAAGGCACTGGCCGCCTACGAGAAGGCCTACGAGCTGGGGGGAAGCCGGGATGTGCTGCGGCGGATGTATTTTCTGGGCCGGTTTGCGCCGGAGCTGGAGCTGAAAAAAATATTTTCCTCCCAGATAAAGGAGGAGGAGAAAAAAATGTGGGATCAGGAGGTGTCCCAGGCAATCCTGGACGGGGAGCAGGCCGAGGAGGTCCGGTCCCTGCGCAGTCTCTTTAAGAAGGATCCGGTGAAGCGGATGAACGGGGCTGTGGCGCTGGTGAGCCGCTGGAAGAAGGAATACCGGAAGATGGTGTAGCCGTCCGCCCGGAGGGGATGCAATATAATTTAGAACGGAGGCCGATTGACATGGCATTTGATAAAGCGAAGGCACATTTGGAAAAATTTGGACTGGGAGACCGGGTGAAGGAATTCTCCGTGTCCAGCGCGACGGTGGAGCTGGCGGCCCAGGCCGTGGGCTGTGAGCCGGCCCGCATCGCAAAGACATTATCCTTTATGGCGGACGGGCATCCCGTCCTGATTGTGGCTGCAGGGGACGCAAAGGTGGACAACCACAAGTACAAGGAATTTTTCCACACAAAGGCAAAGATGTTAAGCCCCCAGGAGGCCGAGGAGCTTGTGGGCCACGCCGTGGGCGGGGTCTGCCCCTTTGGGGTGAACGACGGGGTGAAGGTTTACCTGGACGAATCGCTAAAGCGGTTTGATGTGGTCTATCCGGCCTGCGGGAGCGCCAACAGCGCGGTGCGGCTCGCCATCCCGGAGCTGGAGGAGAGCTCGGGGTATGAGGCTTGGGTGGATGTGTGTAAGGGGTGGGAGGGGATGCCGGTGAATTGAAAAAGGCAAAAGAAATGGCCCTAACGCTTGCGGAGAGTGACATGTCCGTATCCGATATCGCAGGCGTTGTGAAGGTCAGCGAAAAAATAGTGCAGGAATGGCTGTCCGGGGACATGAACCTGGCCTTAGCCATCCCCACAAAAACCACTTGACAAACCCGCCAATCCCATA
>CALWBS010000299.1 GCA_944376135.1 uncultured Enterocloster sp. | reverse complement strand
GGTATGTCAGGGCCCCACCCAGATTAAAAGCATTGGGGAGGTTAAGAGCCTTTATTGCCCAAACCCTGACTGCCAGGCGAAAAAAATTAAGAGTTTTACGCTGTTTGTGAGCCGGGACGCCTTAAATATTGATGGCTTATCTGAGGCTACTCTGGAGAAATTTATCAGCGCGGGTTTCATCCATGAGTATGCGGACATCTTCCGCCTGGAGGCGCATAAAGAGGCCATTGTGGAGATGGAGGGATTCGGGGAAAAATCCTATGAAAATTTGATCGCTTCCATCCAAGAGGCCGCGCATACCACTCTTCCCCGGCTGATCTACGGCCTGGGAATCGCCGGTATCGGACTTGCGAATGCCAAGGTGCTCTGCCGCCATTTTGACTATGATTTGGAAAAAATGCGCTGTGCGGATATGGAAGAGCTTACCGCGGCGGACGGCATCGGCGGAGTGCTGGCCCAGGCGTGGATTGATTATTTTACCTCTGAAAAAAATAATCAGATTCTAGACCGCCTCCTGGCCTTTTTGGATATCGAGAAGGAGCAGGCGGAGGAGGGCGAGCGCCCGCTGGAAGGAAAAAACTTTGTGATTACCGGTTCGCTGACCCATTTTTCCAACCGCAAGGAGCTCACAGAACAGATTGAGGCAAAGGGCGGAAAGGTGACGGGAAGCGTGACCTCCAAGACCAGCTATCTGATTAATAATGATACCGCGTCCAATTCCTCCAAAAACAAGAAAGCCAGGGAACTGAACATACCTGTGATTTCCGAGGAGGACTTCCTTCGAATGCTGTAGCACAGCGATTCCCAGAGCCGCCGTCCTGTAAAAGCGCAGGACGGGGAAACGGGGAAAGCTGTGCGGATTTTTGAACATGCTGCTGGAATTAAAAGAAGGGAGAACATAATAATGCCGATTAAAGTACAAAAAGAGCTGCCCGCCCGGGCAATTTTGGAGTCAGAGAATATATTTATTATGGATGAGGACCGGGCCATGAGCCAGGATATTCGTCCCCTGGAGATCGTGATTTTAAATCTTATGCCCATCAAGGAGGATACGGAGACTCAGCTTCTGCGTGCCCTTTCAAACACCCCGCTGCAGGTGGACTGCACCTTTCTCATGCTCTCCACCCATGTGTCCAAGAATACCTCGGCCAGCCATTTAAATAAATTTTACATAACGTTTGATCAGATAAAAAGGCACCGGTTTGACGGTATGATTATTACCGGAGCGCCAGTGGAAAATCTGGCTTTTGAGGAGGTAAATTACTGGCAGGAGCTGTCCATGATTATGGAGTGGACCAAGACCCATGTGACTTCCACCATTCACATCTGCTGGGGAGCTCAGGCGGCCCTGTACTACCACTATGGGATTCCTAAATATCCGCTGAAGAACAAGCTTTCCGGCATCTACAATCACAAAGTGTTGGACCG
Source organism: uncultured Enterocloster sp. (assembly GCA_944376135.1). Taxonomy (GTDB): domain Bacteria; phylum Bacillota; class Clostridia; order Lachnospirales; family Lachnospiraceae; genus Enterocloster. Next base: position 1,608 of record CALWBS010000299.1, on the reverse strand, counting down.
GAAGGTGCCGTTGGTGCGCAGCTTAAACGACTATTTCCTGGCGCCTCATTCCCGGTACACCGAGGTGCGCAGAAAGGACATCGAGAAGCACCCGGAGCTTATGATTTTGGCAGAATCCGATGAAGCGGGAGTGTTTCTGGTCATGAGCAGGGACGGCCGTCAGGTCTTTGTTCAGGGCCATCCGGAGTACGACCGCATGACATTGAACAACGAGTACCACAGAGACTTGCAGAAGGGATTAAATCCCGTTGTGCCCTGCAACTACTATGAGCATAATGACCCATTTTCTGTTCCTGTGCTCACCTGGAGAAATACTTCCAACACCCTTTATACTAACTGGCTCAATTACTATGTATATCAGGTAACGCCCTATCTGCTGGAGAGCGACTGAAATACGTTTTGAGTGTTTAGAACAGCTGCTTTTTTCTTTTGTAAATTTTGAAATTCTGATTATGATAAGGGGGATAGAACATATCCAGGAGGAATGCGCAAGTATGAAAAAAGCGGAAGACAGGTCATTGGAAAAATTTGCCCAGTATTTAAAAAACAGCGAAAAGAGCCGGAATACAGTGGAAAAATACGTGCGGGACGTGAAAAAATTTCTCATTTATTGCGAGGGCGGTTCTGCGCAGTCATTTTCCCGAAGTCAAATTATTGAATATAAGGAATACCTGGGGCGCTCCTACAAGGTGGCCAGCGCCAATTCCATGATAATCGCTCTGAACGCCTACCTGCGCTTTGCCGGCCAGCCCGAGTGCTGTGTCCGCACTTTTCGAGTACAGAAGCAGATTTTCCGAGATGCGGACCGGGAGATGAGCCGGGAAGAGTACAGACGGCTCGTGCGTGAGGCGCAGAAGACAGGAAATGACCGTCTAAGCCATATTCTTCAAACCATTGGCTCTACGGGAATCCGCATCAGCGAGCTTTCCTTTATAACGGTGGAGGCACTGAAAAACAGCATGGTCACGATCCGCTGCAAGGGAAAGGCTCGGGTGATTGTCCTGCCGCGCTCTTTGAATCTTCTCCTGAAGGATTACTGCCGGAGGATGAATATTCGGAAGGGTAGTATTTTTGTAACAAAAAGCGGCCGGCCTATGGATCGGAGGAACATCTGGCAGGAGATGAAAGGGCTGTGCGAGGGTGCCGGCGTGACTGCGGGAAAGGTGTTTCCCCACAATCTGCGCCATCTTTTTGCCAGATGTTATTATGAGAAAGAGCGGGATCTGGTGCGCCTGGCGGATTACCTAGGGCACAGCAGCGTGGAGACCACGAGAAGATATACGATGATAACCAGCATGGAAGCGTATTTAAAGCAGCTGGAATTGGGGATGCTGATTGCCCCGGGGGAGGCGTCGATGCGATCATGAAAGGGTGTGGGCAGAAAGAGACATAATGTATATTATGTCATAGAATATGTTTAGGAACATACATAAAAGAAATAGCCTGTAGAAAACGAACCATCTTTTTAGAAAGTCATGCAAGAAAACGGAAACTCTTCACCGACAAGATTCGACATAAAATAATTGCAAATCTATTTATCCCATGCTACAATTAATTGTACAATTATTCGGAAAGGGGAATTTTTCACGACATAATATACATTATGTC
>CALWBS010000298.1 GCA_944376135.1 uncultured Enterocloster sp. | reverse complement strand
TAATACCTCCGTTTATCCCCTTCGCCGGTTCCGTTTGTCCCCCTTTTCAGCCCCGGCATCCCCATAGCGGAAAATAAACCGTAATCCCCCTCCGAATTCAGCGAAATAAAGGGCACATCCACCGCGTGTTCCGGATACGGGCGGATGCACATGAAGGTATCCTCCCCCTTTGTCTGGCGCAGGCTTCTCTGCAGGCCCCCGCTGACCAGACTTAGATAGCCGTCAAAAATCGGCTCCTCCCGCCCGGAAAGGAGCGGATGAAACTGATACACATAGGTGTTTAGATACATGCCGGACTGGGATTGCCCGGTGAGATACAGATAAAGCCTTTCTCCTTCGGAAGCAAAAAGTTCTCGTCCGTCTCCCTTGATCCAGACGCCAAGCTCCGTAAGCATGTCCCATATCAGCCCTTCCTCACAGCCCTCAATTCTCTGCAGGGAATCCGGAACAGCCGGCAGCGCGGCTCTCTCTCCACCGGACCAGTCAAGCGCCTTGTACCGCTCCCAATTAAAATATTTCAAGGCCAGCACATTGACAGGCTTTGAGGTTATTCCCACATAGCTGAATCCATTCTCCATAATATAGCGCCAGCTTCGTCTCCACTGATCCTCTATATCGTACCCGTTGCTGGCGTTTAAAATATCCAGAAATACCCTCGGTCTCTGCTGTATTCGCTTTGCAGGCCGGCGCACAAGGATTCTTGTACAGAACGGTACCGGAGGGCCTGCCAGAACGAGCTTCTCTTCTTTATCCAAATCGTAGATCCCGGACTGTCCTTCAAAAAAATATTCTTCCTCCAGGTATCCCCAGTCCTCCGGCCGTATATGAGAACGGGAAAATTTCATCGCGCTGAACGGATGAGAGCCTGCCGGCTGGTCCACTGGGCCGGTTATCCGGACCGGCCGCTCCATGACATGCGCAAGGTGCTCCTTTGTTGCCTTCTGCATAAAAATAACCTCCCTTCTGCACTAATCATAGCGCAGGGGAGGCTATTTTTTCTTTTAAAAAAATGACTAATTTTTATTAATATAATGGCCTTTTACATGATTTCTGTATTCTTTTGGGGTCAGTCCCAGCATCTGCCGGAAAATCATGCTGAAATAGGAGCTGGAATTAAAGCCCACCATCAGGCTGATTTCCGTCATATTCAGATTCGAGTTCGCCAAAAGACGGCAGGCCTCATTAATCCTCCGGTCCGTAATCACCTGCTGGATGGTGCGCCCTGTCTCCTTCTTAAATCGGCGCATGAGATAGGACTGGCTTAAGTGAAGTTCCCTGGCCAGATCCGCAATCGACAGATTATTCGTAAAATTCCAGCGGATATAATCCATTGCCTTCTGGGAGATCGTACCGCCTTCTCTTGTTCCCACGCGTATCGCTGCGTCCGCGTATTCGTCGCAGTAATCCCGGTAAATCCGCCATACCTGCTCCTCGTCGGAGGCCCGCTCAATCATAATGGCATACCGCTCCGCCTTATAATGGCCGGTTACCGCATTCATCCCGCCTCTTTCCGCGCTATAGGAGAACAGCGTATTGTAAGAGAGTATAATATTTTTCAGGGATCGCAGACGGCCTTCCGCACGAGTCAAAATTCCCAGATCCGTCTGCTTAAGCAGATATTTAATGACCTCGCAAAGTCTGCCGGCCTGTTCCTGATCTCCCTTTTCCACGGCCCGCATCATTTCCTCCCGCACCCCATGGGCAAAGCGTATCTTTTCATTAAAATCCTGCGGGACCTCTGCCAGCTCCCCAGGCGCCTGCGCCTTCACCGCCGCATCCCCCCTTTTTGTTTTTCTCCTTCTATCATGCCGGCATTCTCTCCGCCCAGCTTATTCCTGCACGCGGCCGAATTGAGGCTGCTGGAGGGGTTTGGATCTCCACGAGCCTCCCCTTATCACAAGCAGCAGCCGCGCACCGTTAGAAATGGGCAATGTATTTTCCTGCGAGGCAGGTATTCATCTGACCGGTCGGTTTTGGGTGTGAATTGGGGATCTTCTGGTATTAAAAGAGAATATTGCAAAAAGTCCAAACTCTTTAACCAAAGTAAGCATCCACCCCAGCCACCAGCCCATCGGCCAGATTTTCCAGAGCAGCCTGGGAGTGATCCGAAGCCTTGTCCCCCAGCTCAATATCAATGGAGGGCACGGTGGAGAAGGAAGTCTGGGTTAAATCCATGGCCATGGCGCCGTTTGAAAAGATTTTGACGCCGGCCCCTTTAAGGCCCCCGATCAAGCTCTCCCCAAGGGCATTGTGCTGCTGCCAGTGGGATTTCACCGGCTCCATGTTCCGGTAGGAGGCCACGTCGGGAACACTCATGTAAAATGCCCCCTTATCGCTGGAGGTAGAATCCCAGTGCAGAGCGATATGGCAGTCGCTGGCATTGTTGGCGATGACCGTGCGAGCAATATTGTCGAGCTGCACGTCCTCGCTCTCCCGGATCATGAGCACGTCATAGCCAGCAGCCAAAAGCTTGTCCCGGAAAATCAGGGCCATGGAGAGGGTAACCTGGCTCTCCGGAGTACCGTCCGCAAAGGTCATTCCCCCGGACACCGCCGCAGCGGTGGTAGCCCCGGCGGCCGTGGTGCCGCTTGTCACCTTGGGGGTGCCGTCCGGATGGCACAGGGTTTTCACCGAAGCGCCGCCGCCGGTGCCGTGGCCTGCGTTGACGCAGATGGTGATATTTTTCCGGTTTTCCGCTGCAGACTGGCGGAAAGTGGCTGCGCCGGAATTAATCTTTGAAAATTCCGCATAGGTCCAGGAGGGATTGAGGCTCACAGAGGTGACCAGGGCCTCCGGCTTTTCCTCCGCAATGTAATCGGAAGAAATGTATCCCACTCCGCCCTCATAGGCAATCCTTGTCCACTCACTGTTTTTTCCCGTTCGGGTAAGCTCCATGCCGTAAGATACATTGCCCAGGATGTTCTCCTCCGAGGAGGTGTCGCAGGATGAGCGCACCCGGACGCTGCCCCCGGCCGATGTCTTCACATACACCGTGTCGGAAACCTCCTCAAAGGGCGGCAAGGGGGCCGCCTGGGTCCGCTGCACCTCCACGGCCTCTGTCTGGGCCTGGGGCATCCCGTCAGGACCGTCTATGGAGAGGACTTCCTCCTGAGAAGCGGTTTGTCCTCCCGCCCTCTGCTCCCCCGTCTCCTGGGCCTCAGCCTGGCTCCTTATCTTAGCGCTGGAAGCGTAGCTGCAGCCTCCAAGAACAGATGCCGTACCCAGACAGACGCCAAACGCACAGACGAGGGCCGCGGGGCGATTTCCGACACCCCGTCTTCTCTCATTTCTTCTCATAAAATTGTACCTCCGCCGACTACATAATCATCCCTGTAAAATACCGCCGCCTGCCCCGGCGCCGCCGCCCGCACAGGCTCATCAAACACGCACTCTGCCAAGCCATCCCCGGTCTCCCGGATGACGCATGTCTGACCCTTGTGATTGTAGCGGATTTTAGCCGTGACCTCCATGTCCCGGCCGTGAAGCCCGTCCACAGACATCCAGTTTACTTTATTGCAGTAGACCCGTCTGGTATACACGTCCTCCCCATTTCCAATGACCACCTCGTTGGTCTCCGGGCGGATTTTCACCACAAAGACAGGATGGCCCATGGCCAGATTTAACCCCTTTCGCTGCCCCACCGTATAGTGGGAAATTCCCTTGTGACGGCCCAGCACATTTCCCTCCAGATCCACAAAATTTCCCTGGGGCATGGGGCTGCCCGTATACCGGTCCAGAAATGCGGCATAGTCGTGATCCGGGATAAAACAGATCTCCTGGCTGTCCGGCTTGTTTGCTACAGGAAGGCCCAGGTTCTCGGCCATCTTTCGGATTTCTTCCTTATGATAAGCGCCCACAGGCATCAGCGTCCGGGCGAGCTGCTCCTGGGTCAGATTGTAAAGCGCATAGGTCTGGTCCTTTGCCGCGGTCACGGACTGGCGCAGGGCAAACCGCCCGGATGGCAGGCGCTCCACCCGGGCATAGTGGCCAGTGGCAATGTAATCCGCGCCGATGGCAATGCTCCGGGCCAGGAGGGCCTCCCATTTTACATACCGGTTGCAGGCAATACAGGGATTGGGCGTCCTGCCCTCCCGGTATTCCCTGGCAAAATAATCCATCACGTGTTCCCTGAACTCCTTTTTGAAGTTCATCACATAGTAGGGGATTTCAAGGGCCGCAGCTACCCGCCGGGCGTCCTCCACGGCGCTGAGGCCGCAGCAGCCGCCCTCCGCTTCCACGGCTTCCGGCTCCTCATCCTGCCAAATCTGCATGGTCACGCCGATGACGCGGTACCCTTCTTTCTTTAACAGCCAGGCAGCCACGGAGGAGTCCACTCCCCCGGACATACCCACCACTACGGTTTTGCTCAATAGTCTTCCTCTTCTTCCTCTTCCTCAATATTGTCCTTCGGCTTCTCCAGGCCCTCGATGGTAATGCCCTTTTTCTGGGCATAATCCCA
>CALWBS010000297.1 GCA_944376135.1 uncultured Enterocloster sp. | reverse complement strand
GCATTCTCCGCCCTGTATTTTTGTCTCTCCCTGGCTGCACAGGGCGGCTACGGCAAAAGTCATGGCGATGCGGTGATCGTCATGGCTGTCTATAACAGCGCCGTGAAGCGGGCGGCCTCCCAGGATGCGAAGACCGTCTTCCGTCTCCTGCACCTGTGCCCCCATGGCGGTGAGATTTTCCGCCATCACAGCAATCCGGTTGGACTCTTTCACTTTCAGCTCTGCCGCATCCCGGATGATGGTCTCTCCTTTTGCAAAGCAGGCCATAGCGGCAATAACGGGAAGCTCATCGATGAGGGTGGGGATGATGCCTCCCTCGATGACGGTGCCCTTCAGGCTGCTGTGGGTTACCAGCAGATCAGCGGTGGGCTCCCCTTTTCCCTCGTGCACATTGAGCAGACGGACGTCTCCGTCCATTTGTCTGCACACTTCAAGGATTCCGGCGCGGGTGGGATTAATTCCCACATGTTTAATCAAAACCTGGGAACCGGGCACTATGAGCCCGGCAGCGATAAAGTAGGCGGCGGAGGAGATATCCCCCGGCACCTGGATGTCAGCGGCGAAGAGCTCACCGGCCGGCTGAATGCGGGCAGTGGTACCCTCCGAGGTGATATCCGCGCCAAAAAGGCCAAGCATCCGCTCTGTGTGGTCTCTGGAAAGGGAGGGCTCAGTGACGGCGGTTTCCCCGTTTGCGTATAAACCGGCCAAGAGAACGGCGGACTTTACCTGGGCGGAGGCCACTGGGGAGGCGTAGTGGATGCCGGTGAGGGGGCGGCCCTGGATATGCAGGGGGGCACAGCCGTTTCCAGGCACGCTTTCAATGGAAGCGCCCATCCGGGAGAGAGGATCCATAATCCGCCTCATGGGCCGCTTTCTAATGGATGCGTCTCCGGTCAGCGTCACATCAAAATCCTGGGCGGAGAGAATTCCGGAGATCAGGCGCATGGTGGTGCCGCTGTTTCCGCAGTCCAGTGCGCCCGCAGGCTTTTGGAGGCCCCGCATGCCGCGGCCGTGAACCAGAACCGTATCCCCCGTATTTTCAATGGACACCCCCATCTTTTGAAAGCAGGAGATGGTGGACAGACAGTCCGCACCCTGGAGGAATCCCGTAATCCGCGTAGTTCCTCTGGCGAGGGAGCCGAACATGACCGCCCGGTGGGAGATGGATTTATCCCCGGGCACCTGAATTTCGCCTTTCAGGCTTCCGGATTTTCTGCATTCGATCATTTTTATGTATCTCCTTTGTTAGTTTGCTACCGGGGGGACAGCTCGTATTTATATTTTTCAAGCTGTCTGCGCGCCGCCTCCATGGAGTCTTTGTCGTAGAAGGAAATCTTGAGTGCCCCTTCTCCCAGCTCCCGGTTGTTGTTGATGCCTATATTTTTGATGCTGATCCCCTTGGCTGCCAGGATGACGGACAGGGTGGAGATGGAGCCGGGTTCGTCCACAATGTCCACGGAAAATTCATAGGCCGGCTCCAGAGAGCCCCTGGCCTTGTCCGTGATGGAATTGCGGTAGACCCGGGATGCGTCAAAAAAGCGGTAGATGGAGTCTTCACGTCCCTCTTTTACATCCGCAAGTATCTGTGTCAGGGAGGCGATGTAGCGCTCCAGCATATCCGCGATGGGCCGGGCATTTGTGAGGCAGATCTGCGACCACATCTCCGGCGAAGAGGAGGCGATGCGGGTGATGTCCTTAAAGCCGCCCGCAGCTAAAAGCTTCATCAGGCCTTGGGGGGAATCATTGTCCCGCACCAGCCCCACCAGGCCGGAGGCGATCAGATGGGGTACATGGCTGATCGCCGCCGTGATCCGGTCATGCTCCCGGTAGTCCAGAATAATGGGAATGGCGCCGATGGTCTCGGCCACACGGACAATCCGCTGAACGTTGGGAGAGAAGCTTTCGCAGGAAGCGGACTCCCCGCCGTCCGGCTTAAGTCCCCGCGCCGGGGTTATAATGTAGTAGGCATTTTCAAGAAGGTGGTCCGTGGAGTTTTCATAGCCTGTTTTTTCCGACCCGGCCATGGGATGGCCGCCCACAAAGAAGTCTTCCAGGCCAAGAGAGCGGATCTCTTCATGGATATTGGTCTTTGTGCTGCCTATATCCGTAATCAGCGCGCCCGGTTTTAAAAAGGGACGGATGGTGGACAGGTACTGGGCATTGTATTCTACCGGAGTGCACAAAAAGATAAGGTCGCATTGGGAGAGACGGCGGTCCACACCGTCCAGAATTTCATCCACGATTCCGTCCCGCTGGGCCTGTTCCAGCTTAGAACGGGTCCGCATGTATGCCATGATATGGATATCCGGCCGGGACCGCTTGATGCCCCGGGCGATGGAGCCGCCGATCAGGCCCAGGCCGATAAATGCGATGGTTTTGTCTGTCATCTGTTCCATGAAATTCTCCTTCTAAATCTGTCTGCCGGCCAGCTTGGCGTAGGGGGCCAGATCCTCCATGAGCGTCTCAAAGGCGTCAAAGGTCAGGGACTGGGGCCCATCGGACAGGGCGCGTTCCGGGCAGGGATGCACCTCGATCATCAGGCCGTCTGCGCCGACGGCAACAGCAGCTTTTGCCAGGGGTTCCACATAGGCCCGCACGCCGGTGGCATGACTGGGGTCCACAATAATGGGGAGGTGGCTTTTCTGGCGGATCACCGGAACAGCGCTGATGTCCAGGGTGTTTCGGGTGGAGGTCTCGTAGGTGCGGATGCCCCGCTCACAGAGGACGATATTGGGATTGCCCTCGGAAATAATATACTCCGCCGCATTCAGCCACTCGTCTATGGTAGCACACAATCCGCGTTTTAACAATACGGGCAGACCGGATTTGCCCGCCTCCTTTAACAGCTCAAAGTTCTGCATGTTTCTGGCGCCGATCTGGAGCATGTCCACGTATTTGACAGCGGCCTCGATGGCGTGTTCGCTGGTGACCTCACAGATTACATTGAGGCCCGTTGCTTCCCGCGCCTCTTTCATATAGCGCAGGCCCTCCTCCTCCAGACCCTGGAAGGAGTAAGGGGAGGTTCGCGGCTTGTAGGCTCCGCCCCGCAGGAATGCGGCTCCGGCCTTTTTTACGGCATGGGCTGTCTCTATCAGCTGTTCCCTGGATTCCACAGCGCAGGGACCGGCCATAATGGTGAGATGGCCCGGCCCGATGAAGGTATTGCCCACCGGCACCAGCGAATCCTGGGGATGAAATTTTTTATTTACCAGCTTGTAGGATTCGGTTACGGCCATCACCTTATCCACGCCCTCGCTCATCTCAATGTTGCTGCCGGCAAGCCTCGTCTTGTCGCCAACAACGCCCACAATCGTTACCTGAGAGCCCTGGGAGAGGTGAGCGGTGAGTCCTCGGGATTCAATCAGAGCTTTGACTTTTTTTACCGCTTCCTCGGAAGCGTTCGGTTTCATAATAATAATCATGGCAATGTCTCCTCGCTGTAATCATTCGGTTTGTACCTGCTAATATACGCCAAAGAACCGGAAAAGTCAACGCTTTATTACTTTAAACTTTTACGCTTTTAAGCATCTATTCCAAATAGATTGCGTATTCTCCTGCTTCCGTGACATATCCCGCCACAGCCGCCTCGGGAATCGCATCCCGCAGCCTGCTTAGGCAGGCCATCCCTTCCTTTTCCGGCAGGGAGATGAGCAGGCCGCCGCTCGTCTGGGGATCATAGAGAATATCCTCCATGGCCAGGGGGATGCCCTCGCGGACGTGGATTCCGCCGGCGGTGTATTCCCGGTTGCGGTAGGCTCCTGCCGGGATAAAGCCCATCTGGGCCAGCTCCCATGCTTCGGGATGGAAAGGAACCTGCCCGGTTTGGATGTGGAGAGAGACTCCGCTTCCCTGGGCCATCTCAAAGCCGTGTCCCAGAAGAGAGAAGCCGGTCACATCCGTGCAGCTGTGTACGGGAAAATCTACCATGATATCCCGAGCCGCCTTATTGAGGCTGGCCATCTGGCGGTAAATCCGCGCAAGAACCGGCGGCTCCACCATATCGCCCTTGGCCCCGGTGGTAAGTATGCCGATTCCCAGCGGCTTTGTCAAAATCAGGATGTCTCCCGGCAGTGCGCCGCTGTTGGTGAGCACCCGTTTTGGATGGACAAAGCCGGAGACGGCCAGGCCGTAGATGGGCTCTGCACCGTGGATAGTATGTCCGCCGGCGATGATGGCCCCGGCCTCGTATGCCTTGTCGTAGCCGCCCCGCAGAATTTCGTGGATCGCATCCTTGTCCATTGTTTCGGGAACGCAGAGAATGTTTAGGGCCAGCTTTGGTTCTCCGCCCATGGCATACACATCGCTCAGCGCATTTGCCGCAGCGATCTGTCCGAAGAGAAAGGGATCATCCACAATGGGCGGAAAAAAATCGGTTGTCTGCACTAAGGCGGTATTTTCATCGATCACATATACGCTGGCATCATCGCTCGTATCGTAGCCCACGATGAGCCGCGGGTCTGTGCGGGTCTTAAATCCGGATAAAAGCTGCGCTAAGGTACCGGCCCCCGCTTTGGCGCCGCAGCCGGCGCAGGATGCCAGCTTTGTGAGCTTTACTTTTGTTTCCATAGGCTTTTCCTCCTGCCATGACCGCACTGATGATGGAAATTCAGGCAAGTCAGCATATAGACTAAATTTTCAGCTTCCCTCTGCTCGGTAAATCACCTGATACCCGTCAGGCAGGAGGGTGACTGCCTGCTCCACCTCCTCCGGCCAGGTTCCGGAGGGGCAGGGCTCGTCCCCGTCGTAGAGCACGCAGGTTCCGCAGCTGCTGCTTAAATCCCTGGGGACGGGCATCATTCTGGCAGGGATTCCCTTGCTCTCACAGAGCCGCTTGAACCGGACGGCTCCGAAGTGAGAATAAAATGTGGCGATACGGCGCATTACTGCCGGGTGATGGAGAGACGGAAGTCCTCCCCCTCCTCTGTGACCTGTACCTGGTAGCCCTGGTGTCTGGCATAGCGGGTCACATTTTCACGGGATACCGGGTTGTCCACAAGAATCTCATAGGCATCCTCTTTGGAATTCATGGCGTTGCGGATTAAGATAACGGGTTCTGGGCAGGAGAGCCCTCTGGCGTCGATGGATTTCATGACAAACATACCTCCTTTTATTGATTGTGCCGGCTGTTCAGGCCGCCGATGCAGGCCACTGCGGCGATGCCGATGATCACAGCGATTTTTCCGGCCGCTGTGGGGCCGTCCGTGCTGGAGGCCAGGCCGAAGTTGTGAGCGAAGGCGGCCCCTATAAGCAGCCCCAGAACAGCGATGGCGCTGTCTGTGTTTCCTTCACCGGCGAGGATCAGCTGGCGAAGCGGGCAGCCGCCCAAAAGAACACAGCCGAATCCGGCGAGGAACATGCCGAGGCCGTTCCACAGCCCGTCGGTGTGGGCCACAGGCTGGCCCGCAAAGCCCAGATGAAAGTAGGAGCCGCCTGTGAGAAGACCCAGAACCAGATTTGCGGCCAGAGCGGCGGCGAAGACAGCGGCAAATCCTGAGAGCAGCCGGCTCTCACGGAAGAGAATCATATCGCGGATGCCTCCCACCATGCACAGCCGTGTCCTCTGGGCCAGAGCGCCCACGATGAGCCCGGCAGCCAGGCTGATGAGAATGGGGGCATGCAGGGCACCGGGGCCTCCTCCCGCTTCCGTGAAATGGATGAAGGCGGGAGCCGCTGCCAGGAGCAGCAAAAGAGCAGCCTGTATGCAGGGAAACAGGGCTCCCTCCGCTGCGGGAAGACGGTAGGTTCGTTTTAGGGAATAACCTCTCTGCAGGAAAAATATCCCGGCTAGGATGCCGCAGATAAAACCTGCAAGACCGGCCAGGGCATTTAAGTCACCGCCCGCTAAGCGGAGAATCATCCGGAAGGGGCATCCAAGAAATACAAGGCAGCCGATCATGACGAAAAAGCCCAGGACGAAGCGAGTCAGGGGTGCGCTGCCGCCCCGGGGATGAAATTCTTTATTCAGGCAGGCGAGGAGGAGACTTCCCAGAACCAGGCCGATGATTTCGGGCCGTATGTACTGGACATTGGCGGCGGAGTGGAGCCCCAGTGCACCGGCGGTGTCGCGCAGAAAGCATGCGATGCAGAATCCCATATTGACGGGATTGCCGAAGAGCACCAGGAGGGAGGCCAGGATGCCGATGACAGCGCCGGCGGCCAGAATTGCGGTTTTTTCATTTTTCATACTCATATGTACCTCCTTGGGATGGTGAAGCGGTCATCCGGGACCGTTTACATGAGGCAGCGGTCCGGACTGCTTATAAATGCATTATAGCAGACAGCGCTTCCCCTCACCAATAGGATTTATTAATTATAGTAATAGATTTATTTGAAAAGTCAATAAATGTATGGTAGAATTGTTGCAGTGTATTCGCATAGAACCGTAAAATAAAAGAAAAATTCACAGGGAGGATGAGATGACAGAGGCGATTTATTTTGACAATGCCTGCACCACCTACCCCAAGCCGGAGGAAGTAGCGCAGGCGGTATATGCGTACATAACCCGGGTGGGAAGCAATGTAAACAGGAGTTCCTACGGCAGGGCCTACGGTGCCGAAGAAATGGTATATGAGGCCAGGGAAAAGCTGTGCCGCTTCTTTGGGGGAGATGACTGCCGGAATGTGGTTTTCACAAAAAATGTGACGGAGAGCTT
>CALWBS010000296.1 GCA_944376135.1 uncultured Enterocloster sp. | reverse complement strand
TCAGGCTCTGCCGGCTGCGGCAGTTAAAACCATGAAAGAGCCGGGCCAGCGTCAGCGTGGAGAATGCCATAGTGCTGGCTGTTCCGGGGCCGCCCTCTGCTAATCCCAAACCATAGGCCCACATGGTGGCTGCACCGATTAATCCCCCCTGAACCAGGAGAATACGGACAAACGCCTTTGTCAGAATCCCCTCCTTAGGATCTCTGGGCCCCTCCTGCAGAAGCCCTTCATCCCCCCGCTCCATGCCGATGGCAATAGCCGGCAGGGAGTCCGTCAAAAGATTGATAAACAAAAGATGCACTGGAGCAAATGGCAGGGGAAGTCCCCGAAAGGAGGTGTACAGAACACAGAAAATGCCCGCCATATTTCCGGATAAGAGAAACTGGATGGCATTCTTGATATTGCGGTACACATTCCGTCCATTTGCCACTGCCTTTATTATTGTGGCAAAATTGTCATCCATAAGAATCATGGAGGCCGCGTCCTTGGACACCTCGGTTCCCCCGATACCCATAGCCACGCCGATGTCCGCCTTGCGCAAAGCCGGTGCGTCATTTACCCCATCGCCGGTCATCGCCACAATATTTCCCCGACGCTGCCAGGCATCCACAATCCGAATCTTGTGCTCCGGCGATACCCTGGCATAGACAGAAATCCGTTCGAGAAAACGCTCCAGCTCCACTTCCCCCATCTGATCCAGCTCTGCGCCGGTCACAGCCAAATCCCCTTCCCGAAAGATTCCCACCCGCTCGCCGACTGCCATAGCCGTCACCTTGTGATCCCCGGTAATCATCACAGGGCGGATGCCCGCCTGCCGGGCCTTTGCCACTGCGGGCCTTGACTCTGGACGGGGCGGATCCATCATAGCGGCCAGGCCTAAAAATACAAGATTTCCGGGCTGCCAGGCATCTTCTTCCCCGCCGGATACCGAACGGCAGGCCAGGGCCAGCACCCGCAGTCCCTCGGAGGACCAGCGTTCGTTTTGTTCGGAAATTTTTCGAGCATCCGAAGCGGTCATGGGCCTGGAAGGAACCCAGAGTCCGCAGCCCTCCTGCAAAATCTCCCTGCGCATGACTTCCCCAGCCGGATTTGCCATATACCGGCATCCTTTTAAGAGCACATCCACAGCGCCCTTCACAAAAATCGCATGCTCCCCCTCTACCTGGTTAACGGTCACCATCATTTTTCTGGACGAGTCAAAGGGCAGCTCCCCCTTCCTAGGACAGAGCAGCCGCACCTGCTCCGGAATCACCCCTGCCGCTTCATCCATGCGCAGAAGCGCGGCCTCCATGGGATCTCCATCCCCGCCTCTGCCGAAGAGGGAGGCGTTGTTGTTGAGCGCGGCCGCCCACAAAAAGAGCTGCACGTCCCTGTGGCCCGCAGCCGCCTTTAAGTCCCCGATTTCCATCTCCCGGTGATTAATATACACCCGTTCCACGTCCATCCGGTTCTGGGTCAGAGTTCCCGTCTTATCGGAGCAGATGACAGAAACACAGCCCAGGCTTTCCACCGCCTTCAGATCCTTTATGACCGCGTGCTCCGCCGCCATCTTCTGGGTTCCCATGGCCTGCACAATGGTGACAATAGAACTCAATGCCTCGGGTATAGCAGCCACAGCCAGGGCCACAGCAAACATGAGGGCATCCAGCACCGGCTCCCTCCGGTACAGACTCATAGCAAATACAAAGGCGCAGATCGCCGTGATTCCCAGGGCTAGATGACCGGAGAACCGATCCAGACTGATCTGGAGCGGCGTCTTTTTTTCTCCGGTTTCATTGAGCAGGGAGGCGATTCTGCCGATTTCCGTGGCCATTCCCGTGTCCGTCACCACAGCCACCGCCCGCCCCGAGGTAACCAGTGAACTGGAAAATACCATGTTTACCCGGTCTCCCACAGGAACCGGCTGTTCTTTTTTTCCCGGCAGCCGGCCTGCCCGCTTTTCCACATTGAGGGACTCTCCGGTTAGGGAGCTCTCATTTACCGTGAGGCCGTATACTTCCAACAGCCGCCCATCCGCCGGCACCAGGTCCCCGGTCTCCAGAACCAGAATATCTCCGGGAACCACCTGAGCCGAGGGAACGGCCATAGAGCGGCCCTCCCGCACTACCCGGGCTTCTGGGGACGAGAGCCGCCTCAGGCTGTCCAGAGATTTTTCCGCCTTCTGGTGCTGCACGGTTCCCAGCACGGCATTTAGCAGAAGGACAGAGAAAATCACCAGGGCGCTCTCCGGGTCCCCGGTAAGCATAGATACTGCGGCAGCTCCTATGAGAATGATCACCAGCAGATCTTCAAACTGCGCCAGAAATACCTGCCACCACTGAGGACGTTCCTTTTCCTTCAGCACATTTTCTCCATACAGCTCCAGCCGCATCTGCGCTTCCTTTTCCGCAATCCCCTCCCTTACCGAATGAAGCTCCTCAAGAACCGCCTTTTCCTCCATATGACACCAGTCCGCCATGCCGTCTCCCTCCCCGCCGGTATTAACTGCTCGGGAAGGCATCCCGAACAACTATAAAAAATGCTCCCGGTTCCTTAAAAGGCCCGGAAGCACTCCTTTTACGAGTACCACTCTAATCTATGAGCGGGGTTGTTTCATTATGCACGCTGTCTTTCTTTCCGATAAATACCATGATGGTTCTGGCCATCACCATAGCCTCCCTGGGATTTTCCAGGATGGGCTCCCGGCCCGGCTCGAAAAAGCCGCTTCCCCCCTTGTCGTCCGTGTCAAATGCAATATGCCAGGTCATTCCCTTCGGCAGGTGCGGCAAGGCGAAGGCATGGGGTTCCCAGTGCATGTTGTAAGCCACATAGAAATAATCGTCCTCCCCGCCGTCTGGCTTTATGCCGTATTTTCCGCAGTAAAAGATGCCGAGCTGCCGCCGGAAATTCTCAAACTCCGGCCGCCAGGCCTTCACTCCGTGGTAGGATACGTCCGGGATTCCCACGGAGCGGTAATCCATCAGGACCGGCTCCTTCTCCATGTGAAAGACCGGATGGGCCTTGCGGAAAGCCAGCACATATTTCGTAAATTCATACAGATCCCGGTTGGTCTTTAAAAGTCCCCAGTTAACCCAGGAGATCTCATTGTCCTGGCAGTAGGAATTGTTGTTCCCTTTTTTTGTCCTGCCAAATTCATCACCCGCCATGAGCAGAGGCGTTCCCTGGCTCAAAAACAGAAGGAGCATGGCGTTTTTGAGCTGTTTTTTTCGCAGGGCCAGAATCTTTTTCTTCCTGGTAGGCCCTTCCGCTCCGCAGTTCCAGGACTGGTTGTAATTCGTGCCGTCCCTCCCGTCCTCTCCGTTGGCCTCATTATGCTTTCGGTCATAGGATACCATGTCCATCATGGTGAACCCATCCGTATTTGCCATATAATTCACTACGCCAACGGCCTCGGGATTTTTGCGGGTATTCTTTACCAAATTGTCCAGCTGGCCCTCATCACCCTTTAAAAAGCTGCGCATCTCCAGCATAAATTCCGGACCGTACTCAGCCAAATGGCGCGCACGCCCTTTTCTTCTCTCCCCCCATCCATTGGCAAAAAGCTTTGTCCTGCTCAGAAAGGGATCCGCAGCCAGCAAGTCCAGAGGCGCATACCCCACCAGGTGAACGCCGTCCACATGATACTCCCTGACCCACCAGCGAACCATATCCAACCCGTAGGCCTGGGGCTGCGTGCCGTCAAAATACAGCTCGATAATCAGCTCCATGCCCGCCTCGTGGAGGCATTTTGCCAGGTTTTTAAATTCCCGTTCCGGCGTCCTTCCCTCCCCCGCGTAGGCGGCCTT
>CALWBS010000295.1 GCA_944376135.1 uncultured Enterocloster sp. | reverse complement strand
GCCCGTTCTTACCTCCCAAAACGCCACCGCGCTGGCCGCCGCCACATTCAGAGAATCCACCTCATGGCCCATGGGAATGCGCACAATGTAGTCGCAGTCCGCCATGGTCTCCGCCGCCAATCCATCCCCCTCGGTTCCCAAAATCAGTGCCAGACGCTCCTCCTGTTTCAAACGCGGATCCTCAATACTTATGGAATCCTCCCTCAATGCCAAGGCCGCGGTGCGAAATCCCATTGCGTGAAGCCGTCTCATTCCAGCTTTCGGCCAGGCATCCTCCTCACTTTTTCCCTTTTCAAAAAAAGTCCATGGAATTTGAAAAACTGTTCCCATACTCACCCGGGCCGCTCGACGGTACAGAGGATCGCTGCACCCCGGCGTCAGAAGAACCCCGTCCAGTCCGATCGCTGCCGCCGAGCGGAAAATAGCTCCCACGTTGGTGGGATTCATCACCCGCTCCAGCACCGCGATGCGCCGGGCTCCTCCGCATATCTCCTCCACAGAGGGAAGCGGAGGCCGAAGCATCTCGCAGAGCATTCCCCGCGTCAATTTATAGCCGATAATTTTTGTGAGAATGTCCGTCTGTGCCGTGTAGACCGGAATATCCTTCCACCGCGCCAGACACTGGGCAAGAAGGTCTGCGGCTTCCCCCTCTGCCTGGTCTTTCTCCACCAGAAAAGAAAGGGGGCGGCAGCCCGCATGCAGGGCCCGCGCAATTACCTTGGGGCTCTCGGCTATGAAAATCCCCCGTTCCGGTGCATTCCGATTATAAAGCTGGGGCTCGGAAAGCCTGGCATACACATCAAGCTCCGGGGCGTTAAAATCCGTTATCTCTGTCAATTCAAACATACTCTGATTCTCCTCTTTTTTCCCTCTGACTTGAGCAATGAAATCCGCAGTGCTATAATGGATACAGCCGTTCAAGACGATACGCCGTCCGGAACAGTCATTAATTATGAAAGGATCAATGCATCATGCCATCTATCCAAGCATTAAAAGGAACTCCCGATCAAACACGGGGCGTTTTTGCCGATTCCGCTGTGATTGCCGAGCTTCCCGCTCCGGAGCACATGAATGACCTGGCTCATATCTGTCAGGCCGCTCTGGAAGAGGCCGACGCAAAACAGATTTCCACCCTCATTTTCCCTGCACTTCCTCTGGCGAAGCAGACTTCTCTCATGTTTCAGGCCATCAATGTTCTCTACAAAACCATGCGGGATTTTCAGGACAGCCATTCCTATCCCCAGGAGATTCTCATCTACTGTGAGGATGACCGCGTTTTAAATCTGTATATGGTTGTCTGGAATATGTATTATGCGGCGGACAAGCCCTCAAGAATGAACGACGGCAGATGGGATTAACCCGCCTGCCGCCTCTTTCCGCACCGATGACCGCTCATCAGCGGCTTCCCGCCAAAAGCCGCCGTGCTCTTTTCTTTTCAGGCATTTCCATGCCACTCCTCGCCCCTGGCCTTTTTCTCCGTATATGTCTTTGCATACATCCTGACCGCCTCCCGGAACATGGCAATTGCTATGGAAAGGGCCGGCTGGTTCTCCGAATCTATCTGCCCGTTATCGCTTAGCTCCGCGGCCAGATCCTCCTCTGTCAAACTGCGCGCCGTCATAACCGGATTGTTTACCGCCAGCCCGCACAGGGCCGCCAATGCCGCGCAAATGTCTACACTCACCTCCGGGGCCGCCTCGTATCCCATGACCGTAATATAATCTCTGTGGGCATCAAAACCCAGCCTTATTCTTGGATTTCCATCCTCATCCTGCATGATACAGACGCCGGGCGCATCCTTAGGCACCCCGTACGCCGTACGTTCCTGGACAAGGCGGATCATTTTCTGTACATCTGTTGCCATACCCGCATTTCCTCCTTCTCATTTCCCTGCCATCTACTATATCACAACCAGCATGCATTTGAAACAGGAAAATCAGATGCATCTTCTCTGAATGGCAGCCGCAATGCACCAGGTCAGTATCTGCGCAAGGGGTACGGCCGCCCATATACCCAAAATTCCCAGCGCAGGGATGCGCGGCAGCACAAGAAGCAGAAGGCCTGTAAACAATGGCTCCGCATACACTAAAAGGTATGACAGAGCGCTTTTCTCTGTTGCATACAGAAATGCCGTGGTCGTCCGGACATAGGAGAGCGGCAGAAGCGCGGCTAAAAAAAGAGGAAGATAGCAGGCTACATCGTCATTTGTCTTAGGGGATGCGCCGAAGAGCATTCCCACCTGTCCGCGTGTCACAAATACCGCCGCCATACAGAACAGAGCAATCGCCGCAGCCGACCGGCCGGCCAATATACGCGTCTGCCGCATAAGCGCCGATTGATTTTCACTGTAATACCGGCTGATCAAAGGCTGGCTTCCATCGCCTACCCCCTGCAGAAGAAGATACACGATCGCCGTAATATACGCGATGCATCCATACACAGCCACTGCCTGTCCGCCCTCATAACCCATCAGAAAACGGTTCATCAAAACCGCTGTGATCTGCGGAGAAAAGGTTAGTCCAAAAGGTGCGGCCGCCACCTTTAAGAAAGCTCCAAAAAACGCAAGCATCTTTCCGGGCGCAGGAACAGCAAATCCAATCCTTTTCTTGATGAGAAATACAACAGCCGCCGCCATTGTCACCGCCTGTCCTATGACAGTAGCCCAGGCCGCTCCTGCCATTCCCCAGGGATACACCCACACAAACAGATAATCCAGTGCAATATTAGTCAAGAATCCCATGATCATGGAGCACATGGCAAATGCTGCGCCGCCCAGATTGCGGATAAAGGGCACAAGTCCCGTGGAGAATATCTGAAACACAGCTCCCAGAGCAATCACCCGCACATACTCCGATGTGGGAGCATAAATTGTCTTGTCTGCGCCTAAAAATTCCAGAAGTGCCGGAAGGAGCAGAAGCACCAGACCGGTCAGCGCGAGGCTTGCCAGCATCAGAAGAAACGCCGCACTGGCAAAGCATTCCCTGCTTTCTTCTTCCCTTTTCTGCCCACGCAGAATGGTAAAGCGTATGGCACCAGAAAGCCCGATTCCCGTTCCGACAGCCTGGATAAAGGCGGCAATGGGGTATCCCACGGTGATAGAGGCAAGCCCCGTATCTCCCAAACTGTTGCCCACAAAGAATCCATCCACAATTGTGTACACGCCGGAAAGAGCAAACGCCAGAACGGAGGGCACCACGAATTTGAAAAAAGTCCTCCGGTTATCCATTTTTTTCTGCTCCTTCTCTGCCAAACAGCTCGATAAATGCGGCCAGCTCATCATTCATGCATTTCATTCTCTCAGCGCCTATCTGCTCCATCACATAAAGCTCCTTCTCCCGCAGCTCCCCCATAGTCCTATTCACAAACTGCCTTCCCTCTTCTGTCAGGTGAATTTGTTTATTGCGCCTGTCCGCCGCCTCCGGCACCAGCACAATAAACCCCTTCTCCTCAAAGTCTTTCAGGATCGCGTGAACTGTCTGCTTGGGAATGAGCCATTTCCGGCTGATCTGCTTCTGTGTGCAGGCACCGTCCTCCTCGTGAAAAGAGTAGAGGACGAGAAGGCTGTTTAAGGACAGGCCGTGGGCTTTTGCCCAATCTTCGTACACCGCGTTGCTCTCCCTCCAGAGAGTGTAGTAGCGGCGAAGCTCTTCGATCATAGCGGTTTTATCAAACATATTACTGTGCTTCATTGATATGAGCTCCTATTTCCATGGTTAATTAGTCTATTTTAGTACTAATTGCCATTTTAGTACAATTTGGGACTATTTTCAAGTCTTTATTAAAACCGATCGGATATATAAACACCTCTACAATGCCAGTATCCGTCCTGCACACCTCTCGTCCACCACCAGCGTATTGAGAAATCCTCCTCTGAGAGCCCCCAGCACAGCCTCCGCCTTGCCCTCCCCGCAGGCGGCGCAGACCACCTCAGAACATCTCCGAATATCCCGAAGGGTGATGCCGATCATCCGCTCCGACAAAGAGGTTTCCAGCTCCCTTCCCCGAATATCATAGAAATGGCCTCCGATATGGCCTACCGCGCCCTGGGATTCCAGCGTTTCCAGGATGCTGACGCTCAGATAATTGCTCCATGACTTATAAACAATGGAACCCACGCTGGTGAGGATCGCATCGGCACCTGCGGACAGCTCCAGCACACGCTTTATATTTTCCTCCTGAACAAGGCTCTCCTTCAGCTCCCGGTTTTTTACAAAGAGGGGTGCGTAAATATATCTGTATTTTCCCCCATAGGCTGAGGCCAAGTCCTTTGCAAGGTCCAGTCCGTCCTTTTCCGGACTCTTTAAGCTGGCCGCCCCCATGATGGGGACAACAGTAATAGGAATATTTTTTCGGTTGTTCATGCTGATGTGCTTTACAATATAATAGAGTGTATTTCCCCAGGAAATTCCCAGCACCATTCCCTCCTTTACGATAGAATCCAGATAATAAGCAGCTGCTTCAGCGATTCTTGGGAGGCTGTTGTCCCAGTCCGCATCTTTTGCCGAGATAACCCGCACATTTTTCAGGGAAAAAGCTTCCTTCAAGCAGCTCTCATAAGCAAGATTGCGCTCCCATGGCTCCTGTATATGGATTTCCACGATTCCCAGCTCTCTGGCCTCCTTGAGCATCCGCGAAATCTTGGAACGGGAGGTATAAAGCCGCTCCGCAATCTGGCTCTGGGTCATGTCCGAATTATAATACAGGTTTGCCACCACTGCGAGAACATTCCACTTTTCCTGTACACTCATGGACTCATAATTTTTGATTTTTTCTTCTTTCCCCACGCTGTGCCCTCCTTCTTCAATCGCAAAAGCCGGCCCCTTAGGCAAAATGCCCGGACCGGCTCCCAGTAATATTTATAGTAATTATAAAACAGTTTAGGGCAGGGCATCTACTCGCCGAACACAGCCCGGTAGTCGTCCTGGAATTTCTTGATTCCCGCATCTGTCAGGGGATGCTTTGTCATCTGCTCAATTACCGCGTAAGGCACTGTAGCGATGTCCGCTCCCGCCAGGGCGCAGTCCGTCACATGGATGGGATTTCTCACGCTGGCTGCGATAATCTCCGTCTCAATTCCGCACACCTGGAACATCTCCGCAATCTCCCGGATCAGGTCCACGCCCCGGGTACTGATATCATCCAGCCGGCCTAAGAAGGGGGACACATACGCAGCTCCGGCCCTTGCCGCCAGCAGAGCCTGATTTGCGGAAAAAATCAGAGTCACGTTCGTCTTAATTCCTTCTCCGGACAGGACCTTGACAGCCTTTAATCCCTCCACCGTCATAGGAATTTTCACGACCATATTGGGATGGATAGCGGCAATCTCCCGTCCCTCTTTAATCATGCCCTCTGCATCCACGGTGGTGGCTTTCACCTCTCCGCTGATCGGTCCGTCCACGATGGAGGCAATCTCCCGGATTACCTCATTGAAATCCCGGCCTTCCTTTGCGATCAGAGACGGGTTGGTGGTCACGCCGCAGATCACGCCCATATCATTTGCCTTCTTGATGTCCTCCACCTTTGCGGTGTCCACAAATAACTTCATAAATAATTCCTCCTCCTATTTGCTCTGCCCGTAGTAGGCGTTTGCTCCATGTTTTCTGTAATAGTGCTTGTCCTGCAGAGACTGGGGCGCCTCCTTGATGTCAGGGTTAATCTGCTCTGCACGGGCCGCCATCTTCGCCACCTCTTCCAGGACAACCGCGTTGTGAACGGCCTCTGCCCCATCTTTCCCCCAGGTAAAGGGGCCATGGTTCTTGCACAGCACCGCCGGCATAGCCGCATAATCCTTATCCTTAAAATAATCCGCAATCAGGACACCCGTATTCTTCTCATAGGCCTCCTCGATTTCCTCCTTTGTCAAATTTCTGACACAGGGGATTTCCCCGTACATATAGTCCGCATGGGTGGTTCCGTAGCAGGGAATGCCTCTCCCCGCCTGTGCCCAGCTTGTGGCCCAGGGCGAATGGGTATGTACGATTCCGCCAATCCCCGTGAAAGCCTTGTAAAGCTCGATGTGGGTAGCGGTGTCCGAGGAGGGATTGTACCGCCCTTCGATCTTATTTCCCTCAAGATCCATCAAAACCATATCCTCCGGCATGAGCTTGTCATAATCCACCCCGCTGGGTTTGATTGCAAAATAACCTGTCTCCCGGTCAATCTCGCTCACATTCCCCCAGGTAAAGGTCACCAGTCCATACTTAGGAAGCAGCATATTCGCTTCATACACGCGGCGCTTCAGTTCTTCCAACATCGCTTTGCCCTCCATTTTTTAATGACTCTGTTTTAAGAATACCACTTAGCGCTGCAAGTTGCAACAATTTCTCATATCATGCACATTTGTGCATTCTCCAAAAATTGTAAGCAATTTGGCAGATCAGCAAAAAGAACAATAAACAAAACAAAATTATCATATAATTGTTGATTTTATGATTGTTATCGAGTATAATCTAACCATAACAGGAGGTTTGAAATGAAAAGTGAACAAATAAATGTTCTTTTTATCCAGACTGATCAGTGGTCTGAGCGGTTTACGGGGTACGGAGGCTGCCGCGAAATCATGACCCCAACCATTGACCAGCTTGCCAGGGATGGAGTCGTGTTCTCCAACTGCTACAGTACCTGCCCTGTATGTATCCCAGCCAGACGGAGCCTGATGACAGGAATGTCTCCCAAAAGCCATGGAGATCGGGTCTACAGTGACCGCATGCCTATGCCGGAGGTCTGCACTTTAGCGGGGGCTTTTTCCCAAGCCGGATATCAGACGGTAGCCGTGGGAAAGCTTCATGTGTATCCGCAGAGAAGCCGCATTGGCTTTGATGAGGTGATTTTGCAGGAGGAGGGGAGGTATGAATTCGGTGTGACCGATGACTACCAAATCTGGCTGGGAGACCACGGAATGACCGGCAAGGAGTTCATGCACGGCATGGGGAACAACACCTACTACACGCGGCCCTGGCCTCTGCCGGAGGATGCGCACCCCACTTCCTGGGCCACCGCCCAGATGGTGCGCCAAATCCAAAGGAGAGACCCTCTGCGGCCCTTCTTCTTTTATCTGTCCTATCAGTTCCCTCATCCACCGTTAGTACCTCTGCGGGATTATATGGAGATGTACCGGGACGTCCGCCTGCGCGAACCGCTGGGGGACAATTGGGTTGATGACAGCTTTATCATGCGGGAGATGACCGCCCCGGCAAGGCACTACACCGCGCGGGAGATCGATCTGGCAAGACGGGCATATTTTGCCCAGTGCACCCATATTGATCATCAGATTCGGCTAGTTCTGGGAGCGCTGCGGGAAAACGGAATTCTAGATAATACCCTTATCATTTTTACCAGCGACCATGGCGAGATGCTTTTTGACCATCAGATGGCTGGAAAACGATGCTTTTATGAAAATTCCGCCCATATCCCCTTTCTCCTATCCGGGCGGCCTGTGTCCGCTCTGCGGGGCATGCGAGACGAGCGGATTGCCTGCCTGGAGGATGTGATGCCGACCCTTCTGACTTTCTGCGGCATAGACGTTCCATCTACTGCGGAAGGCTTAGACCTCTTAGGAGAAACGAAACGGGATTGGCTTTACGGGGAAATCAGCGACGGCCCCAAGGCAACCCGAATGATTCATGACGGAAGGCATAAATTGATTTACTATCCCTACGGCAACCGGGTCCAGCTTTTTGACCTTCTAAAGGATCCAAATGAGGAGAGGGATGTAAGCGGAAGCGAGGCATATGCCGCCGTGCAGGAAACGCTTACCGGCTTTCTCATGGAGTCCCTTTATGGAACGGACCGCGAATGGATACAGCACGGATGCCTGTGCGGTGTGGAGGCGCCGGAATACTGTGAAAAGCCCGATTACGGCTTTTCTAACCAGCGGGGCCTTCACTGGCCGGTCATGCCGCCCGCAGGCCGCGCATAAGGCTGAAGCATAACAGCAACCAGCAAACCAGCACGAAAAAGAAAGGGGTAACAAGATGGTAGATTTAAAGGCAAAGCCATTCTATCTGTCGGACAGCGATGTGGAATGGGTACAGGAAACCATCCGCGGGATGACGCTAGAGGAGAAAATCGGGCAGCTATTTATCATGCTGGACCGGAAAAAGGACAAAGAGGAGACAAAACGCATCTTTGACACTTACCATATCGGAGGATGCCGCTATCAAAATGAACCGGCGGAAAAGATTTACGAGCAGAACAAGTATTACCAGGAGTGCAGCAAAATCCCGGTGCTCATCGCCTGCAACTGCGACAACGGCGGAAGCGGCGCCTGCTCAGACGGAACCCACATTGCCACCGCCGCGGCCTGCGGGGCATCTGAGGGGAGCGACGTGGCCTATGATGTGGGCTATGTCAGCGGCCGGGAGGGAACGGCCGTGGGCTGCAGCTGGGATTACGGCCCGGTCTGCGATCTGCTCTTTAACTGGAGAAATACCATTGTCAACACCCGTGCCTATGGCAAGGATGTGGACACTGTAATCGCAAACTGCCGCGCGTACATAAGAGGCGTGGAGGAGAGCGGAATGGCCGCCTGCTGCAAGCACTTTCCCGGCGACGGCGTGGAGGAGCTGGATCAGCACCTAGTGATGGGAGTCAATACCTTCAGCTGCGAGGAGTGGGATGCCACCTTCGGAAAGGTTTACAAGACCTTGATTGACGACGGCATCCGCAGCATTATGGCCGGCCATATCGCCCTGCCC
>CALWBS010000294.1 GCA_944376135.1 uncultured Enterocloster sp. | reverse complement strand
GTGAAGCGCCCCGGCGAGAAGCTCTTCCCCTATATCCAGGAAAATGTGGACGACATCATCACCATTGACGACAGCGAGCTCATTGTGGCCTTCCTGGATATGGTTGAGAATCACAAGATGATTGTGGAGAATTCCGGCCTTCTGACCGTGGCGGCCTTAAAACATCTGCATGTGGAGAAAAAGAAGATTGTCTCCATTTTGAGCGGCGGCAACATGGATGTGATCACCATGTCCTCCATTGTTCAGCACGGCTTGATTCAGAGAGATAGGGTGTTTACCGTCTCGGTGCTTCTTCCGGACAAGCCCGGCGAACTGGCAAAGGTTTCCACCCTCCTGGCGCAGGAGCAGGGCAATATCATCAAACTGGAGCACAACCAGTTCATCAGCATTAACCGGAACGCCGCGGTGGAGCTGCGCATTACCATGGAGGCGTTCGGAACAGAGCACAAAAACCAGATTGTGGCGGCCCTGACCAATGCAGGCTACCGGCCTAAGCTGGTAAAGTTTAAAGGCACTTACAGCGAACTGTAGGAGAGAGGCCGGAAAATCCGATGATTATTTCAGATAAACAGCTGTCAGAGATCCGAAGCGGGCTTTTAGGAAATGTCCGGTATTTTCTCAAATGGATTGTGATTTCCCTGGCAGTCGGCATTGCGGGCGGCGCCGCGGGAACCCTCTTTTCCATGGGAGTGGAGTGGGCCACCCGGTTTCGGGGAGCCAACAGCTGGACTTTATTTTGCATGCCCGCGGCGGGCGTGTGCATTGTGTGGCTCTATCAGACGTTTCATGAAGAGGGAAACCGGGGGACCAATATGGTCATCGAATCCATCTCATCCAATGCGACGGTCACCCCGGCCACAGGCCCGTTAATCTTTGTCTCCACCATTCTCACCCATTTGACGGGCGGCTCTACCGGAAGGGAGGGAGCGGCTCTGCAGCTGGGCGGCAGCATCGGAAATGTGTTTGCCGGGCTCATCCGCCTGGACGAGAAGGACAAAAAGGTGGCCATTATGTGCGGCATGAGCGCAGTGTTTTCCGCCCTCTTTGGTACCCCGGCGGCGGCCGCGATTTTTCCGCTGGAGGTGGTGAGCATCGGGGTTATGTATTATGCGGCCTTGGTGCCCTGCATTTTTGCCTCCTACACGGGAGTGGGGATTGCACGGCTTGCCGGGCTTCCCGGCGAGAATTTCCCTGTTGCGGATCTTCCGCCGGTCAGCCTGGGCTCCGCCTCCTTTATCGTGTTTTTGGGGATCGTGTGCGCAGGGGTGAGCGTGGTGTTCTGTGTCCTGCTGCACACTGCGGAGAAGATTTACCGCAGGCTTTTCCCCAACCCGTATATCCGAATCCTGGCGGCCAGCGCTCTCTTTATTCTTTTAACGCTCCTTGCGGGGACAAGGGCCTACTGCGGCGGAAGTATTCCCCTGATCGAGGAGAGCGTGGAGGGAAATGCCCCGTGGGAGGCATTCCTTCTCAAGATGCTCTTTACGGCCATCACCCTTGGCGCCGGGTTTAAAGGCGGCGAGATTGTTCCTACCCTGTGCGTGGGAGCTGCCTTGGGCTGTACGGTGGGAAATCTGTTCGGCTTTTCCCCTGCCCTCTGCGCGGCGGCAGGCATGGCGGCCTTGTTTGCCGGCGTGACTAACTGTCCCGTGACCTCCCTCATCCTGGCTTTGGAGCTCTTTGGCTATGAAGGGATGGAGTATTATTCTATTGTGATTGCGGTGTCCTTCGCCCTGTCCGGCTATTACGGACTGTATGGCAGCCAGAAATTTGTCTATTCCAAAATACGGACGGAGTTTATCAACCGAAAATCCCATTAGGAGGCACTATGCTGGAACGAAAGGATGTTATGCCGGTGGCGTTTTTAAAGAAGGAGAAATTCACCGGCAGTTTAAAAGGCATGCGCTACCGCATGGAAATGGTGAAAGAAGGCGAGGAGGAGACGCCGCGCCTTCGGGCGGCTGTCTGGCCTGAGCCCTACAGTTTTGACGCAACCGATGAAGAAGAGAAGCGTTTCGCTCTCTTTGATTTCTCCGAGAAGGGGATCTGCGAAGGGGTGAAATGGCTCAATGAACAGTATGAGGCCGGCAGGGAGCTGTGGCAGTCCCGGTTCCGGCGTATGGGATGAGGTGTTTTGATGAAGCGTACCATTCGGCTGATGGCCGCTCTGTGTCTGGCGCTGGCCCTGTGGACGGCGCCGGTTTTTGCGAAGCCGGACTGGCCTGCCGGTCCGGGGGTGGAGTCTGAGGCGGGGATCGTGATGGATATGGATTCCGGCGCTGTTCTTTTCGGTCAGAATATCCATATGCAGGAAATTCCTGCCAGCATTACAAAAATTCTTACCGCCCTGGTAGTAATAGAAAACAGCGATCTGGACGATGCAGTTACCTTTTCCTATGACGCGGTATACAACGTGGAAGAGGGGGCGGGAAATAAGCTGCAGATTGAGGAGGGGGACGTGCTCACGGTGCGGGAATGTCTCTATCTCATGCTGCTTTTGTCCTCCAACCAGGCAGCCAATGCTCTGGCCGAGCATGTGGGCGGCAGCCGGGAGCGTTTTGTGGATATGATGAACGCACGGATTGCCGAAATTGGCTGCACGGAGAGCCATTTTGCAAATCCCTCTGGCTTAAATGACGACACTCAGCGCACCACGGCCTATGATATGGCTCTGATTGCCCGGGAGGCCTACAAAAATCCAACGCTTTTAGAGATTAATTCCGCCACGGAAAGTCAGCTTCCCCCCACGAAGAACCGGCCGAACGGCACAACCTACTATATGGAGCATAAGCTCTTAATCACCGATGATCCCTCCAGTGAGACCTATTATCCCGATGCGATTGCGGGAAAGACAGGCTACACCTCCCAGGCGGGTCAGACGTTAGTCACCTATGCCCGACGGGGCGATCGGGGCCAGATCACGGTGACATTAAAGAGCACGGACAAGACCCACTACTCCGATACCATTCGTCTGATGGAATTCGGATTCAATAATTTTCAAAACCTGAATATATCGGAAAATGAGACGGAGTATGTCACGGGAACAGAGGCGGCGGATATCGGCGGCGTATCGTATGCCCCCTCAGAGCTCTATTATGATACGTCCGCTGTTCTGACCCTTCCCAATGAGAGCGTGTTTGCGGATGCGGAGAAAACACTGGTGACGGAGCTGCCCGAGGATCGGCCGGAAAATGCGGTGGCCCGGATGGACTACGTCTACAATGAGCGCCGCATCGGCGAGGCCTGGCTTCTCACCACCCGGGAGCTTGCCGCACAGGCGGTGAGCCCGGCCACGCCCTCTGAACCCGGCCCCCAGGAGGGAGAAACGCCTTCCCAGGAAGGCGGAGGAATTCTTTCGGCTCTGCCGGGGAATATTTTCCTTATAGGCGGAACCATTGTCCTGGCCCTCATCATTGTGGGCGTCCTGCTCATCTGGCGGATGGTTCAGGAGAAAAAAGAGCGGGAGCGCATGCGCGTCTGGCGGGAGAGGCGCCGCCAGCGGCTCGCGGATATCGGCTGCTCTGAGGAGGAGTTTGCAAGGCTTCTCGAGGAGCGAAGGAGAGAACACAACCAGCAGTAAAATCATGCGGCTTCGGCGAGTGTATCATAAAATCAAAGGAGGACACCATGGCATTATTTTCATTTGGCAAGAAAAAGCAGGCGGAGGGGTTCGAGTTCGCCATCAACGACACCTACGCGGTGAAGGACAGCGGCAGCGCGGTGGTCACGGGAACCCTGCGCCAGGGCCGCTTTGTTCCCGGAACAACGGCGGTCTGCCTGGATAGAGATAAAAATCCTCTGTTCCGCTGCCGGATTCAGGGAATCGAGCAGGGAACACAGATTGTAAAAATCGCTTCCGCGGATGCTCAGGGGGATTACGGCGCCCACTATGGGGTGAAGTTAGGGGGCGTGAGCCGCCGCCATATCCCCGAGGACGGGTTTCTGGTATCGGATACCCCGGATCTTTTAGAGGCTCTGCAGGAGAAGGCAGAGCAGGAGCCCGGGCCCGCGGATGCTCCGAATTCCCTGGGCAGCGCATTTGGAGGCGAAAAAGAAAACTCTCATGTCCTGGTAGTGGATCCGTCTAAGTTCCACCGGGGCATGCCGAAGGAGGAAAACGAGGGGAATGCGGGCCCTCTTGGAAGAGAACGCGAGGATGAATTGACCCATTTATTAGAGGGGGATGCGGTGGACAAGGAAAAGCTGGAGCCGCTTACCATTCAGGAGACCATTTTCCTTCTGTGCTGCCTTCAGCAGGCCAACCGGGAGACAAAAGAGGCCCATTATCAGGAAAAGGGACAGGTGATTTACGAAACCATCCTGGAAAAACTGAACAATGCGCCCGCCCTCTATGTGACCATTGACGAGGGCTCCACTCTGCCCCTCATTACTGGGGATACCGTGGACGTGTACTCCACGCGGGAGCTGGCAGAGAAGGCGGCGGCATTTTATTCCCAGCAGTACCGTCACCTCTTTGTCAAGGAGCTGCCGAACGGGAAGACAGATCTGCCCGGCCGCATCCATCTCTTTTACTGGCTCTACTACCTGGGCATGGAGCGGATTTTAGTGGACAACGGCTCCTACCAGCTTTTGATAAACCGAAAAGATCTGATGCCCCAGGCGGAGAATAAGGCAAAAATGAGCCAGGTACCTGTGATCAATCCGCGCCTGCGCTTTGCCATGGCGGATTATCTGGAGGAAGCCCGCTGGCATGTGAGCTACCCCGAGCGGGAGGAAAATCTGAAGCAGAAAAAGAACAAGATGGATGCTCTTCTTCTGCGGAGCCATTTTCTGGTTCCCATGAAATATGAGGGCGGTACCTTAAAGCGGGGGGAGAATCAGATCAATCTTTCCGGGGACAAGGCTATGAAGTTCCCGCGGGTTGAGAATAATCTGGGCCAGTATTTTATCCCCGTGTTTACGGATTGGCCGGAATTTCGCCGGGGCTACCGCAAGGAGGATTGGGCTGCCATGGTATTGGATATGAATGCCCTGGTCCGAATTGCGGATAAAGACGGGATGGTGGTAAATCCCCTGACGGAAAATCTGATTCTGAACCAGGCGGAGATTTCCGTTTTAAAGGATAAGCTGGCGCTGGCCGCCAGCCTGCGGACGAAAAAGAAATGACGCAGCTGTGCAGCTATCCGGAACTGTTGGGATAAAATGCGATAAAATTCGTCAAGTAAAAATGCTTGACAAGACGGCGGAGATCGTGTATGATATCCCAGGTGGTGAATGATGGAACGAATTGTGGAGCAGGGCCTTCTGTATGATTTTTACGGAGAGCTTCTGACGGAGCACCAGCGCCGGGTATATGAGGACGCAGTCTTTGGAGATCTTTCTCCCAGCGAGATTGCGAAGGAGCAGGGGATCAGCCGTCAGGGAGTTCACGATTTGATCCGGCGCTGCGACAGGATACTGGAGGATTATGAAGCCAAACTTCATCTGGTTTCCAAGTTTCTTGCCATACGGGATATGGCGCAGGATGTGGAGCGGCTGGCGGAAGAGTGCCTTGCCACCGGAGATATGACTCTGGTGGAGAAAATCCGGCGGATATCCGGGCAGATTACCGGAGCGCTTTAATCAGGAGGTTTTTCATGGCTTTTGAGAATTTATCTACAAAACTGCAGAATATTTTCAAGAACCTGCGCGGCAAAGGCCGTCTGTCCGAGGCGGATGTGAAGGCTGCCTTGACAGAGGTAAAGATGGCTCTCCTGGAGGCGGACGTAAACTTCAAGATGGTAAAGCAGTTCATCGGATCCGTTCAGGAGCGGGCAGTGGGTCAGGATGTATTTGGAAGCCTCACGCCGGGCCAGACGGTGATCAAGATCGTCACCGAAGAGATGGTGAAGCTCATGGGCTCTGACAC
>CALWBS010000293.1 GCA_944376135.1 uncultured Enterocloster sp. | reverse complement strand
CATAATCGGGACGGATATCCATGAGCTCGCTGATGTTGCGGCGGCTTTTTCCGACAGCGTAGCTTTGGAACCATTCTCCGACCTGGTAGAACAGCATAACGGCAATGGCCTCGGTGTAGTCCCCATTCTCTTCAGAGAGGGCCAGGGCGATGGCGCCTACGGTGGCTGCAGCCATCAGAAAATTTTCATCGAAAACCTGGCGGTTTCTGATTCCCTTTACGGCCTTTCCCAGGATATCGTATCCAATAGTGAGATAAGGAATCATGTATAAAAGGAACCGCGCCGCTCCTGCAGCCGGAATAAACCGTAGGGCAATCAGCATGGCGGCAGCGGCCAGAATGCGGGTGAGCATGGTTCTCTGTTTTTTTGTCATGGTAATACGGCCTCCTCGCTGTATTCACTCCGAGAAATATTTAAAGATAAATTTCGCAGTCATCCTCAACTTTTTTGCAGTTTGCGCGGACGGCCTGCATCACAGTCTTCGGGTCCTGGCCCTCGTCAAATTCAACGTTCATCTTCAACATCATAAAGTTTACACTTGCGTTTTTGACGCCTTCCGTTTTTTGAGCGGCCTGCTCCATCTTGTTTGCACAGTTTGCGCAGTCAACCTCGATCTTGTAAGACTTTTTCATAATTGCTCATTCTCCTTTTCTTTCATTTTAAATGAATAATTAAATATATGTTTAATTGATGATTTGATTATATGCCTGCCATACACAAAAGTCAATAGCTTTTGCAAAGAAAAATCTGGTTTACTTGATTCTTTTCCGTATGATAAAATATAGGGTAACCGTTCAGGACGGCGGGAAGATGCGCCGTCCTGAAAGTTACAATATGGGTACGTATTTATTCAGCAAGGAGGAGCGCATTATGGAATGTACAAGACTGCCGCATGATCACGGACAGCTGATAGAAAAAGAGCTGGACCAGGTGCCCAGCTCGGAGATGTTTCAAACGGTGGCGGATATTTTTAAGCAGCTCGGGGACGGAAGCCGCGTGCGTATTTTTTGGCTGCTGTGCCACTGTGAGGAGTGCGTGATCAATATATCCTCCATGGTTGAAATGAGCAGCCCTGCGGTGTCCCATCATTTAAAACAGCTCAAGGCCGGGAACCTGATCACCAGCCGGAGAGAGGGAAAAGAGGTGTACTATAAGGCGGCAGACACACAGCAGGCCAGGCTGCTCCACCAGGTGATTGAGACCATGATGGAGATTGCCTGCCCTGGAAAGTGAAAAGGCCGGAAAGTTGGATTGCAATAAATAGTCTCATTCGTCCCTCCTAAGATACCTTCCCGTGCAGCTCTCCGGTGTGCGCGCAATCTCCTCCGGCGTGCCGGATGCCACAATGCGGCCGCCCTCCTCGCCGCCGCCGGGCCCCATATCGATGATGTAGTCCGCATTGCGGATCACATCCAGGTCGTGTTCAATCACCACCACGGTACCGCCGTTGTCAATCAGGGTCTGGAATACCCCCAGAAGCGTCCGGACGTCCAGGGGATGCAGGCCGATGGTGGGCTCGTCAAAGATAAACACAGAGTCCGACTGCTCACGGCCCATTTCGCTGGCAAGTTTCAGGCGCTGGGCCTCCCCGCCGGAAAGGCTGGGCGTCTCCTCCCCCAGGGTCAGATAGCCAAGCCCCAGATTTTGGAGGATGCGAAGCCGCTGGCAGACAGTTTTTAAGTCCTCGCAGGCGGTAAGGGCCGTGTTGATGTCCATAGCCATCAGCTCCGGGAGGGAATACGCGCTGCCGGCCTTGCTTATATAGCGGATTTTTGCGGCATCCTTTCCGTACCGGGAGCCCCGGCAGTCCGGGCAGGGAATCTCCACATCCGGGAGAAACTGCACGTCCAGGCTGATTGCCCCGGTTCCGTCGCAGGTAGGACAGCGCAGCTTTCCGGTGTTGTAGGAAAAGTCCCCCGCTTTATATCCAAGAGCTTTGGCGTCTGCTGTTCTGGCGAAAATTTTCCGCAGTTCGTCATGGACATTGGCGTAGGTAGCCACCGTGGAGCGGACGTTGATGCCGATGGGCGTGGCGTCAATGAGCTTTACCTGGCTGATGCCCTTTGCCTCTACGGACTGTACATGGGCAGGAAGTTTTTTGCCATGAATGACTGCCTCCAAGCCGGGAACCAGGCTTTCCAAGATCAGGGTGGTCTTGCCCGAGCCGGACACGCCGGTAACTGCAATCAGCCGCCCCTTGGGAATGCGGACCGTGAGGGGCTTTACGGTGTGGATGGAGGAGGTGGACAGGGAAATTTCCCCGATGTCAAACATGCGGACGGACTCAGCCCGGTCTCTTACCTGGGACGGAGCGGTATCCGTGAGGAAGGGGCCGATTTGGGAACGGGGATTCCCGGCAAGTTCCGCCGGTGTCCCTTCGGCAATCACCCGGCCCCCGTCCGCCCCGGCTCCCGGGCCCATCTCGATGAGCCAGTCCGCTTTTGCGAGAATCTGGGCGTCATGGTCCACCAAAACCACAGAGTTTCCATCGGCAATCAAGCCCTCCATGACGCCGGTAAGCCCTACAATGTTGGAGGGATGCAGGCCGATGGACGGCTCGTCCAGCACGTAGAGCACGCCGGTGGTTCGGTTTCGCACAGCTCGCGCCAGCTGCATCCGCTGCCGCTCTCCGGTGGAGAGGGTGGAGGAGGCGCGGTCAAGGGTCAGATAGCCCAGGCCCAGATCCATGAGCCGCTTTGCCACAGTTTGGAAGGATTCGCAGATGCTTTGCGCCATGGGACGCATTTCTTCCGGAAGGGAGCGGGGGACGTCCGCCACCCATTGAACGAGTTCGGAAAGGGTCATTTTGCAGGCTGCATCTAAGGAAATTCCCTGGAGCAGAGGGGCTCTGGCCTGCGGAGACAGCCGGGTGCCGCCGCAGGCCGGGCACACATCCTGTTTCAAAAACTTTTCCACCCGTTTCATGCCCTTCTCATCCTTGACCTTTGCCAGGGCATTTTCCACGGTGTACACGGCATTAAAATAGGTAAAATCCAGCTCCCCTGCTTGGTTGGTATTCTTTGAGTGATATAAAATATGCTTTTTCTCCGCAGGGCCGTTGTACACGATGTCCTTTTCTTTGTCCGTGAGCTGGCAGAAGGGCACATCGGTGCGCACCCCCATGGCACGGCATACGTCCGTCATCAGGGACCACATCAGGGAATTCCACGGCGCCACGGCGCCCTGGTCGATGGAGAGGGATTCGTCCGGAACCAGGGAGGCCCGGTCTACGGTGCGGACAATCCCCGTGCCGTCACAAGTGCGGCAGGCCCCCTGACTGTTGAAGGCCAGCTCCTCAGCGGAAGGCGCAAAAAATCTTGCGCCGCAGTCCGGACAGATGAGCTCCTGGCCTGCGGCCACCGCCAGGGTGGGAGGGAGATAGTGCCCGTTTGGGCATCTGTGGCTGGCAAGCCGGGAGTACATAAGGCGGAGGCTGTTCAAAAGCTCCGTGCCCGTGCCGAAGGTGCTGCGGATTCCCGGGATTCCCGGGCGCTGGTGCAGGGCAAGTGCGGCCGGGACATAGAGAACCTCGTCCACCTGCGCCTTGGACGCCTGGGTCATCCGCCGTCTTGTGTAGGTGGAGAGGGCGTCCAGATACCGACGAGAGCCCTCGGCGTAGAGAACGCCCAGGGCCAGGGAGGATTTGCCGGAACCGGAGAGCCCGGCAATGCCGACAATTTGAGTGAGGGGCACATCTACATCAATATTTTTCAGATTATGAACTCTTGCGCCGCGGATTTGAATTTTATTAATCATGAAATGGATCCTTCCAGAAGTCTTTGATAAATGTGCAGATCCTTGTCCTTGAATACATTAAAGATGACCCGCATGTCCACCCTCTGCGAATTCAAGAACGAGACAACCGTCCGGACGGCGATCTCGGCGGCCTTTTCATTGGGAAAATGAAATTCTCCTGTAGAAATACAGCAGAAAGCAATGCTTTGACAGCCGTTTTCTGCCGCCAGCTCCAGGCAGGAGCGGTAGCAGGAGGCCAGCTCTTCGC
>CALWBS010000292.1 GCA_944376135.1 uncultured Enterocloster sp. | reverse complement strand
CTCTTTTGATTTTACCCATTTTGCTTCTTCCGGGATTGGAGCAGCGCCATGATGAACGCCCTGTGCAACGGTGCACATCTCTTCTACTTCCTGTGAATAAATCATGTGTAAAACTCCTTTCAAAAATAAATTTGTGCAGCTGTTCCGGACGGCCGAAAACCCACAAGAGTTCTCCCTCTGCCGATGGCGGCCGAAGGCATGTCCGTCCCGGACAGTCAGAGCTTTTATGTGCCGTTTCCTTTGTTAATATAATCACGACACACCCACCTTATTTTCTCACAAAAAGCGACATTTGGCAAGCGCTTTACCCTTGAAAATCCGCCGAAAAACAAA
The DNA here is from genome assembly GCA_944376135.1 of uncultured Enterocloster sp. GTDB lineage: Bacteria > Bacillota > Clostridia > Lachnospirales > Lachnospiraceae > Enterocloster. The sequence continues at coordinate 9,762 of CALWBS010000292.1, read as the reverse complement.
TATAATGCGGCAACGCGGCCGTTCACTTATGATACGGCTCCCCCGCATTAATCCGAAAGCTCCTGTAAATCTGCTCCAGCAGCACCACCCGCATGAGCTGATGAGGAAATGTCATCCGGGAGAAGCTCAGAGAAAAATCCGCCCGCCGCATCACCTCATCCGAGAGTCCCAGGGAACCGCCGATGACAAATACAATATGGCTGATCCCATCCACTCCCAGCCGCGCAAGCTTCGCGGCCAGTTCCTCACTGGAGAGCATCTTTCCCTCAATGGCCAGGGCAATGACAAAGTCCCCGTCTTTTATCTTCGCAAGGAGCCTCTGCCCTTCCCTCTCCTTGATCTGCCGCTCCAGAGCCTCCCCGGCTCCATCTGGTGTCTTCTCATCCGCTACCTCCGTGATAGACAGACGGCAGTAGCGGCCTAAGCGCTTCTCATACTCTCGGATGGCCTCCTCCAGATATCGCTCCTTTATCTTTCCGACCGTGAGCAGCGTAATCCTCATGCCTCAAACTCCAGAATCATGTCATACCACACCGCGCCCCCGTGGACAGAGGCAGATATCCCCTGATTCACATAGCCGAATTTCTGATAATATCCGATCAGGCGGTCCTTGCATGTCAGAATCAGGCCCTTCCGGCCCTGCTCCCTGGCCCGGCCAATCATCGCCTCCATCAACCGGGATGCCACTCCCTGATGGCGGAATTCCTCCGCCACATCCAGCCCGAAAATACTCTGGTAGGCCCCCTTCGGATTATGTAGATTCACATCTTCAAACATATCATCCGAGATGGTTCTCTGGTCTGTCACCGCCCCGTTGATAAAACCAATCAAACGTCCCTCTTTTTCCGCCACCAGAAAGCTCTCCGGAAATGCCCGGATTCTCTCCTGCAGGCTCTTCTCGTCCGCCGCCTCAGCGGCAGGAAAGCAGGCTGCCTCCACGGCTGCCACCTGGGCCAGGTCCTCCGGCCTTACGTTTCTTATTGTTATATCATTTATATTGCACATGTCTCCTGTTCCTTTCCGTCCCGCTTTATCCCTTCACCCGAAAATAGTAGCCTACCCCCCATTTGGTGTGCACATACTTGGGGTCGCTGGGACTCGGTTCAATCTTTTCGCGCAGCCTCCTGACATGAACGTCCACGGTGCGCACATCCCCGTTCTCCATCGCTCGGTTGCCCCACACATAGGTGAGCAGGCTTTCCCGGCTGTACACCTTGTTGGGGTTGCGCACCAGAAGCTCCAAAAGGTCAAACTCCTTGGCGGTCAGATTAATCTCCTTATCCCCGATAAACACCCGGCGGCCCTCCGTATCCATCTTCAGATCCCCGGAACCGATCATGCCGTCGGTCTTTTCCTCCTTTTTCTGCCTCCGGCTCTTGGAACTTCTCCGTATGATGGCCTTGATTCGGGCCTTCACCTCCAAAATATTGAAAGGCTTGCTGATATAATCGTCCGCCCCATATTCCAATCCCAAAATCTTATCCATATCTCCGCCCTTTGCGGTGAGCATAATAATCGGCATATCGGAAAACTCCCGGATTGCCTGGCAGACCTCCAATCCGTCATGCTTAGGCAGCATCACATCCAGAAGAACAATATCATACTCTGTCTTTTTAGCCATCTCAATGGCCTCTTCCCCGTCGTAGGCACAGTCCACTTCCATTCCATCCTGCTCCAGACTGAACCGGATTCCTTTCACAATCAATTTCTCGTCATCGACAACCAATACTCGCGGCATAATTCTTCCCCTTATCTATACTGACAGCAGCCTGGGACATCGTCCCGTACAGTTACAACTACCACATCAATGGCGGCCCCTATCAGGGCCGCCCTTTCTATACGGTAATACTATCTTTTATCTTCTCAAAAGCGCCTTCCTTGATGCCGGATACGTTCATCACATCTTCTATGGACTGAAATCCGCCGTACATTTCCCGATATCGGATAATCGCATCGGCACGGGACTCGCCGATACCGGTTAAGGTCATGAGTTCCTCCCGGCTGGCGGTGTTTAAATTCACCTTGCCGCTGTCTGCCTGCCGTCCGCCCGCACCCTGCCCGACAAATACTTTGCCGGACGTCTGTCCCGAGCTTACCGCGGTTCCCTCAGGGCCCATCCCCTGCTCTCTCCAAAGCCGGGCCTGCTCCCTGTCGGGAACTTCCACCTTCATGCCGTCCTCCGCTTCCAGAGCCAGGTTCAAAAAATCCCCGTCTCCTTCTTCCGTAATGCTGCCGGCTGCCTCCAGCGCTTCATATATCCTGCTCCCCGCCGGGAGCTCATATACGCCGGGCCGGACGACACAGCCGCAGATGTGCACATAAACCACGGCAGGCTCTGCCGCACTGTCCGCTATGCTTTCCCCGCCTGTCCTGACCCCGGCCATCCCTTCACTGTCTGTTCCGGCCTCCGTCTGCTCTTTCGTCTCCTCCGGAAGATAAGTTTCCTCCGTTTTTTCCCCAGCTCCTGGCGTCTGCTCCTCCAGCTCCAGATTCACAGAACCGGAATCCGCCTCAGAGCCGCTGCAGCTATAGCATATGCCTGCAGCCAACATGCATATGACCATAAGCAGAATTCTGCACTTTTTCCAAGATAATCGTATCTTCTTCAATCGCATCCCTCCTCGCAGGGATACCATCTCAGCCTGATATAACTATTCTATCGAAAACCCATGGCAAATACAAGCACTATTTTTCAAATACCATAATCCCTGCGACCGCAATGGCTGCCCCGATCAGCTTGTGCCAGGCAAACGGCGCTTTTTCCACGCCAAAAAGGCCGAAGAGCTCGATGAGATAGGCCACGACAATCTGGGCAATGACAATTAGAAGCGAAGCCTGTGCCGGTCCAAGACTTCCCATGCTCCGAATCACCGTATACGTAATAAATGCCCCGATAATGCCTCCCAAAAGTACGTACTTGGGCGTCACCTCCATAAGGCCCGATATAGGCTCCCGGCCCGTAAACAGCCATATAACCACGCAGGCGGCAAACGCGGATACCTGGACCCATCCGGCCGCCACCCAGACGCTGGTCTGCTTCGTCACCTCCGTATTAAATACTCCCTGAATGCTCATCAGCGCGCCGGAGAGCAGCGCAATCAAAATCCCCATTCTTACTCCCATCCTTTCCCATGTGATGTTCCTTCTCAGAACCCGCGCGGTTCAGACGCTGGCAGAAAGCAATTTTCATACACGCTTTAGGATGCCCCGGATACCCATCTGTTATACCCCGCAGCTCCTTGTAAAAAGGCTCCGGACGGAGTATAATCGTTACAGCAGCGGGAGGAGGCAGCATATGAAATCCGTTATAATCCGTTTTTTAAAAGCATCCGCATGGCCCATGGAAGCTCCCAGGCCATACTCCGCCTTCCATCTGTACCTCACAGCAGCGGGAGTGCTGACCGCCTTTCTTTTGGCGCGGCGCCTCTCCCGCACCCTGCGGCCCGTCAGGATTCTCTTCCTCTGCGGTCTCCTCCTGGCTTTCAGCGAGGTCTACAAGCAGCTGTTCCTATATTATATTGTAGACGGAGAACAGTATGACTGGTGGTATTTTCCCTTCCAGCTCTGCAGCGTGCCCATGTATCTGTGCCTGCTCCTCCCCCTGGTTCAAAAAGCCGGGTTTCAAAAAGCCGCCGATGCCTTCTGTACTTTTGTGCAGGATTACGGCCTGCTCGGCGGGGTAATGGCCTTGGCGGAGCCCAGCGGCCTGATGCATCCCTACTGGACACTGACCCTCCATGGCTTTCTCTGGCATTTTATCCTCATCTTTTCAGGCCTTTTCTGCTCCATGAGCGGACTTGGCGGAAAAAGCTGGCGCCGGTTTTGGGCCGCCCTGCCCCTCTTCCTTCTCTGCTGCGCCATTGCCACCGCCGTCAATGTCCTCTCCCGCCCTTACGGGAACGCGGATATGTTCTACATCAGCCCGTATTATCCCAATGGGCAGATTGTTTTCCATCAAATCGCCCTGGCCGCCGGTACGCTGGCGGGAAATCTGCTCTACATTTTCTCCATCATCCTGGGAGCTGCCATCTTCCATTGGCTGCTGCGGCTATATAAAAAATAAAGTCAATATTGTTCAAAAGCCATCCGGATTCCGTGCAAAATACTGCAAGATTTTTTCTTTCTTTCCTTCTATAATAAAACATATAAAATACGGCAGATATCGCCAGACAGGAAAGGAACCCGTTATGAGCACCTATGAAGCCGCCCGGTCATTTTCACCTATCCCTCCATCCGGAGAACAAAAAAAGGCTGCTCCCAAGCAGCCCCAGGCATCTCTCACCCAGAAGGATGAAGCGTTCCGGGATTTCGTCCGGACCGGAAATATGTGGCGGGTGGTCTTTTATGTGTGCATTCCCCTGGCCCTCTATCAAAGTTTAAACCAGCTTTTTAAAATATTCGACTCCATGATGGCCTCCCATATCGGCGTCTCCTCCGTGTCGGCCGTGGCCTATCTCTCCCAGATTAACCTCATGCTCTCCTCCTTAGGCGGCGGGCTGGCCGTGGGCGCCAGCATCAAAATCAGCGAAGCCTACGGCGCAGGAGATTTTGTCCTGGTAAAGCGCCGGGTGAGCTCCCTCTTCGCTCTCTGCGCTATTTTAGGAGGCGGCCTCCTGCTGGTGCTGATTCCGGCTGCTCCTCAGTTTCTGCGGCTGGCCCGAACGCCGGAGGAATTTATCGCAGACGGTACCCAGTATTTCATCCTGGATCTCATCGGCATCGTGCTGAACTTTTTCAACAGCGTCTATATCGCCATTGAGCGGGCCCGCGGGAATTCCCAGCGCATCCTGTACTTAAACATCGGAGTAATTCTGGCAAAGCTCGGCTTCACTGCCCTCTTTGTCTACGGGCTGGGAGGCGGCATCAATATGATCGCCGCCGCGACCATCCTCTCCCAATCCCTGCTCTTTGCCGCTGCCTGCCGCAATCTAAGCCGGAAGGGAAATGCCTTCAGTTTCTCCTTTGCTTCCATCTCCCTAAAGCGGCGCGTGGTGCGCCCCATGCTCCTCCTGTCTGTCCCTGTCATCATTGAGAAGATGGCCTTCTCCTTTGGAAAAGTCGTCATCAACTCCATGAGCACCATTTACAGCTCCCTCACCGTAGGAGCGCTGGGAATCTCCAACAACCTGGGCGGCATTGCCACCAATCCGCAAAACGGCTTTCAAGAGGGCGGCTCCGCCATCATCAGCCAATGTCTGGGGGCCGGTGAGACAGAGCGGGCGCTCAAAGCCTTTCGCTGCATCCTCATCGTATGCCTGGGAATCGGAGCCTTTTTCATGGCCCTCACCCTTCTCTTTCTGGACTCCATAAGCGGTCTTTTCGCCGGAGGAGACAGGGCTTTTCAGGAAATGATCTGCTCCATCTACCGCATGGAAGCTCTGGGCGCCGTTCCCCTGGGGGCAAATGCGGCTGTCATGGCCCTCCTCTACGGCTTTGGGAAAACACGGATTACTCTCTTTATCAATTTCAGCCGCGTCTTTCTCTTCCGTATCCCCGTACTCTGGGCCCTGCAGACTTTCACAAGTCTGGGGGATGTGAGCCTGGGAATTGTCATGGCCGTGAGCAACGTCACCACTGGCCTAATGGCTCTGGCCATCGGCTGGTACACCATACGGCAGATCCGCTCCCGCTAGAGGGCAGTCAATATTTCCCCTTCTTGAGAAGCCTGCGCAGATAGGCGTAGGCCGCCTCCTCCCCCTGGTCCCTGAGAATGATAAGAACCTTTTCCAGCAAAGCCCGGGTCCTGGGATGGATGGTTATGTACTTTCTCGTCCGCTCATAATATTCCCAGGGCGACGCGCTGGTATAATCCTTTCCCTTATAGACCTCGCAGGCCGCAATCCGGTCACACACCATCTCCGCCACATAACGCAGGGGCATCTTATTTCCCACGAGCCCTTCCTCTTTATTCTTGGACACATCGATCCAATACTCAAAATGGTGCTTATTTCTCCCCTTGTGGTGCAGCCATGCCTTAGAGAATCCCAGCGTCTCCCGCTCCGCCGCGTTGGGGCTTCTGTCCCCCTGGTAAAAACGGACGCCGGTCCAGAACTCCTCCGGGCTGTATTTCGAGAGATCATGGGTCAGACCCTGCCAGTACAGCCCGATTTTAAAGCAATGCTTTCTCACAAGATTCCTGTGTTTAGTAATTGTGCGGAAATGTCTCCAAATATTGATTAATTTCATTTCCCATATCCTCTTTTCTGCCGAAAATGTTTGACACCTCTGAACATTTGTGATATCCTTATGGCAGTTGCGAAATTACTCGCAACGCTACATTTTTTTATAATTTTTTGGAGGTATCACAATGAAAGGTACAGTTAAGTGGTTCAACAACCAGAAAGGTTACGGATTCATCTGTGACGAGCAGGGCAACGATGTATTCGTACACTACTCCGGTCTGAACATGGAAGGCTTCAAGTCCCTGGATGAGGGCGCAGAGGTCGAGTTCGACGTAGTAAACGGAGCAAAGGGACCGCAGGCCACCAACGTAACCAAATTATAATCAATGAACAGACAGCGTACCTTTTTCAAACATATATCAGCTCTTGATAGACGTTGAATTAAGTTATACGTGAATTTCAAATGATTACAAGTAAGAGCCAGCCGCAACTGGCTCTTTTTGTTTTTGAGCGCTCACCGCACCGCTTGTCCCAGGAGCTCTTTTAATTCCTCCACGGCAAAGGTGTAGCTTCTTCCGCAGAAATCACAGTTCACCTCCACGGACTCTCCCTCCGCAATCAAACTGTTAAGCTCCTTTTTTCCAAGGCTTATCAGTGCTCGCGCCACCCGGCTCTTGCTGCAGCCGCAGAAAAACCGCGCCGGATTCTTATCATTGATCTCCAGGCCAAAATCTCCAAGAATATACTGCAGAATCGTCTCCGGCGTATTTCCCACATCCATGAGGGAAGTTACGGAAGTCACCCCGGCAAGCTTTTTCTCCAGCCCGCTCACAACCTCCTCTGAAGCGCCCGGCATGAGCTGGAGAATAAATCCGCCGGCCTGGCGCACCGTATTGTCCTTATTCATCAAAACTCCCAGGGCTACGGAAGAAGGCGTCTGTTCCGATGTGGCATAATAATAAGTGAGATCCTCCGCAATTTCCCCTGACACCAAGATGGTCTGACCCACATAAGGCTCCTTTAAGCCAATATCCCGAATCACACTCAGCACACCCACTCCCAGAGCTCCGCCCACATCCAGCTTTCCCTTTTCATTGGGAGGCAGCATCACGGAAGGGTTAAAGGCATATCCCTTTACATTTCCATGCGAGTCCGCCGTCACCGTGAGCCCTCCGATGGGCCCGTCCCCCTGGATTTTAATTGTCAGAAGATCCTTTTCCCCCTTCATATCATATCCCATCATCGCTCCCGCTGTCAGAAGCCGGCCAAGGGCCGCTGTAGTCACCGGACTGGTATTGTGGGCCTTTCTGGCCTCCTCCACCAGGTCCCTGGTGGTCGCCGCAAACGCCCGTATCTGTCCCTGGGCCGCTGTGGCCCGGATTACATAATCCGCCATTATTTATCCATTCCTTTCTTTCCCTTTTCCCGGAATATCATATACATCCGCTCGCTGTCCGCCTTTACAGGCTGCCTGGTAAATGCATCCCAGCAGGCTTCAAACTCCATTCCCGCCTCCCGGGCCGCCCGGCACACCTCCTCGGGACTGTAAGCCCTCTGATAATGCGTCTCCTGGAACCGCCTAAACAGCTCTCCCTCCTTCACAAAGAGGGTCAGATCATACTCATTAATGCGCTCCCCGGGAGAATACGTATTGTACCAGATAAAGCTCCCGTCCTCCCGGTCTTCAGCAAAGATCTGCTCTCCCAGAAGTATCTCATATTTATATTCCGTATTCATATCAAATATAAAGATTCCGCCGGGGTCCAGATAATTATTCACCAGACGGAACACCTGTACCAGATCCTCATACGCCAGAATATAATTCATGGAATCGCAGATGCTCACCGCAGCCCGCACTGTCCCATATAGCTCAAATTCCCGCATATCCTGCAGCAGATAGAGAATATCAAGGCCGGAGCGTTCTTTCTTCTCCATGGCAATTTCCAGCATGTCCTCCGAATTGTCCACCCCGATCATATCGTACCCAGCCCGTGCCAAACATTCCGTCAGACTTCCTGTGCCGCACCCCAAATCCAGGACCAGGCCGTCCTCTATCCCATATTCCAACAATATCCCTTGGACGTAGGCCGCCCATTCCTCATAGGGCACATTATCCATAAACAGGTCATATACCTGGGCAAAGCTGGTATACGCATCCATCCTCTCTTTCCCCCTCTGTGCAGTCCGAAAATTGAAAAAGAGGGACGGCGCAGGTGTTTCCCTCACGCCATCCCCCAGGGAGTCAATGCTGCCCGCAAGCCGCGCAGCCGTCAGCCTACGCGTTCTTTCCGCAGCACTTCTTATACTTCTTGCCGCTTCCGCAGGGGCAGGGATCATTGGGGAATATCTTCTTTCCCTTGCGGACGGTTCCTGAAGCCTTCTGGGCCTTGTAGAGCTCCTTGCGCTTCTCCGGCGTCAGAATGCTGTCCCACTGGGGGAGCTCATACAGCCACTTTGCCTTGGCCTCCACCATATTATAATAGAGCTTCTCAGGGTCAATCTCAATCTTGACCTCGGTATCCTCCTCCATCGTGTCAATCGGATTCTCATAACCTTTCAAGCTCTCATTAATTCCATCCAGGAATCCGGTCATGATGAGAATCTCAGTATTATATTTCTCCGCCAGCTCCTTCACAGTTCCCGTGATAACCCGGGTAGGATCTGCGAGAATCTGCTCATAAATCCCCTTCTCAATCTGGAAATATCCGGACCACAGTTCCTCTTTCTTTTTATCGTTCAGGCCGTCCCCATATGCCAGATTTCTCCATGTCTCCAATAATGCCATAGCAAACCATCCTTCTATCAATAATATCGTGTGGGCATCCATTCCGCCGGCGTTCTCTAAGAGAGCCCTTCCTGTGCCTGCCCGCCATAGACCATAGTATATACCAAAATACCGGATTTTTCAAATCTTATTTCGTATTTTTTGCGCCAATCTGCAAATACTATACATCAGTTCAGCCCCATGCGCTGAATGACCACAGATCAAAGGAGGTAGAATTCATGAAATTCGGCAATACAAACGAATGCATTCAATGTTCCATCAAAAACTGCGCTCACCATGCGGGCAGCGCGGACTACTGCACGCTGGACACCATCCGCATCGGCACGCACGAGGCCAATCCCACGAAAAAGGAATGCACGGACTGCGAGTCATTTGTGAATAAGGCATAAACCCCGGCCGCGCCTGCGGGAGTAAAATGACTTTTTCAGACACGCTCCCGCGGGCGCGTACCATTGAGCGGCCGTCCTGCTTTGCCGCTCTGATTTTCACACATTTCAGAAATTTTCTCTTGTAATTTTTCCCATCCGTGGTATAATGTCTATTGTGACTTGCGAAAGTTGCATACATAGTCGGGGACATAGCTCAGCTGGGAGAGCGTTGCGTTCGCAACGCAAAGGTCGCGGGTTCGAATCCCGTTGTCTCCAGGATCAGGTTCTGTATCTGCAGAAATTCGGCGGATACAGGGCCTATTTGTTTGGCAGAAACATTTGGGAGAAGCATTGGTCCGCCACGACAAACGCATGAGTAAATAAATTGTGAACAAATCCCTTTTTATGATATGCTGTAAATAAAAAGGGGATTTGTGCTATGGAAGAATTGTTGGAGTGGATGGACTATATCGAAGATATACGACAG
>CALWBS010000291.1 GCA_944376135.1 uncultured Enterocloster sp. | reverse complement strand
CCGTCCCGCTTCACATACGCCTTGATGGTCTCCCCGAAGCGTATACCCACAATCTGGGACATGTCCACCGACAGCCTCTGGGTGGTATCCCCCAGATACGGATTAGGGAAACGCTCTGTGAGCACCTCATCGAGAAATGCCTTGGGCGAGAAAATGCCCGGGTCCGGCGCCATGGGAAGTCCCTCGCCGTACCCCACCAGGCGGGCCAGAATCAGCATCTGGGGATCCCGCATCTCATCCGAAAAGAATTCATATCCCAGAAGGCAGCCGTAGGGCCCCAGAGCGCTGTGGATGGGATTTAAGCAAGCCGTCACCTTCATGCGCTCGGCTTTATTGACCGTCTCCCGGTCCGTCATGTACACCCCGGCCCGCTCTAAGGGCGGCCGTCCGTTGGGAAAATGGTCCTCCACCACCAGATACTGGGGCCCCTCCCCGTTGGCAAATGGAGCGATGTACGTCTTCTTCGACGTGATCACCGGTTCCATGCCCTCGATTCCCGCAGCCTGCAGGTCCTCTGTAATCGTTTCGCTGGGACGGGGCGTAATCTTGTCGATCATGGTCCAGGGAAACGCGACCCTGTCCTCATCGCTAATATAGGCCAGAAAGCCCTCGTTTGCATAGCCGCGGTCTTTCCACTCCCGTCCCATGGCAAGAACCGAATTTCGAAGAACCTCACCGTTTTTCGAACAATTGTCCATGGACACCAGGGCCAGAGGCGCCCCGCCCGCCTCATATCGGGCAAGAAGCATAGCGGCGACAATTCCCATGGCGCCGGAAACACGCTCCGGCCCGTTTTCTATATCTGCCTTTACAAAATCAAAATAGCTTCCGTCCCCCTGATACAGCGCATACCCCTTTTCCGTGATCGTGAAGGACACCATCTGCAGGCTTTCCTGCCGGAAAATCTCCTTTACCCGTTCCCACTGCCCTGGTTCGGAGGCCTTGGCCTTCACAGCTTCCGTCAGAGCTCCCAAAACGCGGCAGTCCCGCGTCCCATCGCTTTTCAAGATTACGCGCAGCGCCAGATTGTCACAGGGAAGGTAAATTTTATCCACCACATCAAAATCAAAAGGCTCCACACAGGTAATCCCCCGGTCCATCCATCCCTCGGATACCAGCTGGTCGGCGATGGATCCCATAAATATCCGGAAAATATTTCCAATCCCCATGTGAACCCACACCGGGGCAGCCTTTGTACGCTCCGCGAGGGCAGCCGGATTATAAGACGGCAGGGCAATTCCCGCCCTCTCCCACGCGCTCCGGTTTTTCAAATCATGCAATGTCAGCTTCATTTGTTCCTCCTTAACTATCTGCAGGGTTCCCTTAGTGAGCAAGGATAACACGGGCAGAGAAAAAAAGCAAGTATTTCCCGCAGTCACCCGCAGATCCCCTGAACCCTTGCATCCGCCGACCACCGCGTCACCATCTCCGTCCGGTCGTACCGGGCCGGATACAGAAGATCCATTTCGATTTTGACAGCCGATTTTTCTTTATGCACTTTCAAGCGGAGCATACGTACCTTTTCCGCTCGAAAATACTTGATGAGATCCGGCATGAGATCTTCATATTGATCCGTCTGAATCTTTACATAACCCCGGACGGGCTCTGCGGCGAAAAACGCAGCCTTGTGAAGCAGCACCTGGGCGGCCACCACCAGGATGCCCGCACTGATCCCGATAAAATAAGCGCCGGCTCCGATGGCCATCCCTACCCCCGCGGTAGTCCAGATACCCGCGGCCGTAGTCAGCCCGCTGACCATATTATTTTTAACAAATATGATTCCCGCTCCTAAAAATCCCACACCGGAAACAATCTGCGCCGCTATACGGGAGGCGTCAAAATCCGGTATATCAGAAAAGCCATACTTAGACACAATCATAATCAGCGCTGCTCCCAGGCATACAATCGCGTGTGTCCGCATCCCTGCGCTCTTTTCCCGGTTTGTCCGCTCATAGCCAATGATATAACCCATAAAGCAGGCAATTATCATGCGCAGCAGAAGCTCTGCTTCATCGCAGCCCGCCAGTTTCCGCTGTAAGAGCATTGCCCATCCGTCCCCACCCATCGTCTCTCCTTCCATCACCGATGCGGTTTTATAAGCTGCACCGTATCCGCCAAATGCAGCCCGTATTTCCTTACCATCTCCTCCGCTTTTTCAAGGGCCTGGGGATTAAAAACCTTATCCGGCTGGTGGGCATCCGCACCGAACACTACCGTATTCCCCACCTCCCCCGCAATCTTCCAAAACCGGGGATCCGGGTAATTTCTCCCGTCCCAGATACCAAGAAAATTGATTTCCAAGGGAATGCTCCTCTCCTTTGCCGCAAGACAGAGTTCCCGCATGGATTTTTCATACAGCTTCCCATTCCCGGTAAAATGAATCAGGTCTGGGTGAGCGAAATACGTAAAGCAGCCAGTCTCCATAGCCTCTATGGACTGCTCGCAGTATCTGCGCAGGTTTTCCGGGCTGTCCGTGGGCGCGCCGCAGTAGGGCTCCCCGATTTCATTTCCCAGATAGTGCTGGGCCAGCAGAAAGTATTCAATGGGATAGGGGGCCGCAAGCTCCAGAAGGGCTTCAAAAAGAGCCGGATAATACTCCACCTCCAGCCCGAGCCGGATTTCTATATCGTCCCGGTATTCCTGCTTAAGCTTTAAAACCGTATCCACATAGTCCTCCAGCTGATCCGGGCGCATTTTCACATTGCTCACATAACCGTCCGGATAGGGCATGGGCGTGTGATCGGAAAAACCAAGAATTTTAAAGCCCCCCTGAATGGCATTCTCCACGTATTCCCGTTCTGTGCCCGACGCGTGCATGCAGCGCCAGGTGTGGGTGTGATAATTTGCAATCATAGTTCAATCCTTAATCCGTCATAAGCCGGGGTGATCGGCGTACCTTTAAGCAGCTCCTCCAAATCCGCATGGGGCGGGGTTCTGTGGGGGCTCATGTGGGTCCAGTAAATGCAGGGCTCCTTTTTCCACACGCCCGCCTTCTCAAAGAAATCCATGGTCTCCATGGCGTGTTCCCAGTCCATGTGGAAATTTCCTTTCTTGGCATAGCCAAAGGTCTCCTCCATAATCACCGCGTCAAACCGGTGGGCGGCGATGCAGTCCTTTGTCCGCTCCGTGTAGGGGCCGGAATCACTGGCATAGAGAAAAGTCTTTCCCTGGGCCTCCACGATGTAGATCAGCCCTCTGGCGTCGCCCCGGTCAATGTGGGAGGCCTCCATGGCGATAAAGCGCACCCCATTGCGCGTATATTCCTTATACAGCTCCGGGATGGTATAGGTGAGGGCGGATTCCTCCAGACTCTGTCCATTGAAATTTTCCATCAGCTTCTGGTAGGTGCATGCATTTCCAAAAATGTGCAGCACGGGGAGATCCTGCTGCCGGCTGTACCCCCGCGCAAACCGCTCCTCCTCCGGCAGGCTCTCCGCCTCCTTCGGGCGGTAGCGCCAGTACAGAAGCTGGGGATAAAAATGGTCCTCATGAGAATGGGTGACGAGCAGCAGCTTGGACGAGAGCAAGTCAATGCCGTACTTTTCCCCTTGTGAAAAAGTCTCCGGCGGGAAATCGATCAGACAATCCCCCGCAAAATGGGCGGAGCTGGTCCGCCGGATGTTTTTGCCGCCCAGCTTTCTGGCCCTTGTACAATAAGGGCATGTGCACCACAGTCCCGGATACTGCTCCGCAGCCCCGGTACCCAAAAATGTAAATTCCACGATCTTCTCCTCCTGGATCTATAGTATTGTTTCAGCCCTTCACTGCTCCCGCCAGCGCCCCGGAAAGGATGTGTTTCTGCCCCAGGGCAAAGAGCAGAAGGGTCGGCAGCATGACAATAATCACGCCGGCCATCATCACATTATAATCCGCGGATTCCGCGTCCAGCAGCATGCCGATGCCGATTTGGACCGTGCGCATTTTATCCGTGTTTGTGACAAGCAGCGGCCACATGTAGGCGTTCCAGCCGTTGATGAATGTATAAATGCTCACCGCTCCTATGGCTCCCTTTGCCAGGGGAATCTGGATGGAGAGCAGAAACCGGAAGCTGCTGCAGCCCTCCATGGCCGCCACCTCATACAGCTCTCTCGGCGTCTGCATAAACGCCTGGCGCATAAAAAATATGGTCGTGGCCGATGCCAGAGACGGCAATATTAACGCCGGGTATGTATCCAAAAGCCCCAGCTCCCCCACCGTCAGATAGTTGGAGAGCACAATGGACTCTCCCGGAATCATCATGGTGGCCAGAATCACCATAAACAGGATATTTTTCCCCTTGAAATCAAACCATGCAAAGGAAAATGCGGTCACGCAGGCGAGAAATATCTGCCCCACAGTGATTGCCGTAGCCACAAGAACTGTATTTAACAAATAGCGGACTAGAGGTGCCCTCTGAAACGCCTTCATGTAATAGGAGAAATCCAGCGCCCTCGGAAGCAGCTCCGGCGGCTTCTTAAAAATCTGGGACAGAGGCAGAAAGCTTATGTCCGCCGCATACAAAATCGGACACAGAATGATGACCGCCACCAGAATCTGCAGAATCAGAAATATCATTCTTCCCGTGCGCGTGCTTGGCCTCATCGATAAAACACCCCTTTCTTTTCCGCCTTGAACTGCAAAATAGAAATAATCAGCAGAATCGCAAAAAATACGATAGACTCCGCGCTGGCATAGCCCCAGCGGTTGCTCACAAAAGCCGACTCATAAATGGAGTATGCCAGAACGGACGTACCTCCCCCGGGTCCCCCTTCAGTCATCAGCTTTACCTGAGTAAAAATCTGGAAAGCATTGATGGTATTAATGATCAGAAGAAAAAACAGGGTGGGTGAAATACAAGGCAGCGTAATATGCCGCACGGTCTGCAGATAGTCCGCTCCTTCCAGACGGGAGCATTCATAAAGCTCATCCGGAACTGACTGAAGCCCTGACAGCACATAGATAAAATTCATCCCTGCGGTAAGCCAGCAGGTGGTGACGATAATCATCACCATCGCCAGCCCTCTGCTGCCCGTCCAGCTGATCTGCCTGCCCAAAAGGGAATTGATCAGCCCTGCCGTAGGGTTAAACATCAATAGCCATATCATAGCCCCGCAGGCGTAGGAGATGGACATGGGAAGGGCAAACAAGGTGCGGACCACACTGGATTTCTTTTTGCGGTTGTCCGCCAAAAGCCCCATCACCAAGCCGATAAAAAGCTCCAGTGGAACCAGACAGACCGCAAACAGGAAGGTAGTCTGCAGGCTTTTCCAAAACTGGTCGGTTTGAAACAGGTTTTGAAAATTTTTGATTCCTGTGAACCGGACAATCTCTCCCATGGAGTTCACCGCGGAAAAGCTCATGGCCGCTGTGCGGACCAGAGGATAAAATGTAAATATTCCAAATAGGACAAGCACAGGAACCAGATACAGATACGGCTCAATCCTCCTGGATAATGTCTTCCCTTTCATATTCCACCTCCACTACCAGTTTCCCGCTAAAAGTTCGTGCTGTTGTACTCTTCAATGAGGATGTCGATTTCCTCTGCTGATTTCTGAACACACTCTTCCGGCGTAACCTCCCCCAGCATCATCTGTTCCAGATAGCCGGAATAAATTTCCCGCGCGTCCACAAGACTGGCATACAGCGGGCCAAATCCCATATTGGGAGAATTATGAACCGTATCGATGACAGCCTGGTAATAGGGGATGGTCTCCAGGGTTTCCTTTACGTCCTCCTGCTCCAATGCCGCAGTAGTAACCGGGAAATACCCCGTATTGACAAAGATATAGCCCTGGGTATCCGGAGAAATCAGGTATTTCATAAAGTCCGCTATCGCGTCGTTCTTGACATCCCCTGCGCCATTGTCGCAGATATAAACAGAGCCGCCTCCCAAGGTCACGCCGCCGTTCGGAGCGTCCGCCGTCAAAGCGGGGAACGGGCATACGCCAAATTCAAAGGCGTCTCCAACCGTCTCTATCGTTGCCCCGATAGAACCCGAAGAATCAATCATAATTGCAGCTTCGCCCGACCAGAATGCCGCTTTATTTGCATCAATTGTGAATCCCACATCCGCAACATAGCCATTGTCAACCAGATCCTTGAAAGTCTGCGCGATCTCCACTGCCAGGGTTCCGTCCGCAAAGGTGGTCTTTGTGGCCCGCCCGGCTCGGCCGTTTTCATTGTCAACCATGGGATAATGCTGCTGTACCATGGGCTGCTCAAAGCACCATATCAAGTTGGAGCAGAGGGCGATTCCCGAGGTTGTGAGCCCCTGGTCCATCACCTTCTGGGAAATATCCGCAATATCCTCCCAGGTTTCCGGGCCGTTCTCATAGCCAATCTGGGAGAGGGCCGTCTTGTTGTAATAGCACACCGGCACGGAAGTATTGAGGGGCATGGAGTAGAGTTGTCCGTCCACCGTATAATAGTTCAGCATGTTCTCCTCCAAACCGGATATGTCGATTCCGTACTCGTTAATAATCTGCTGCATAGGAATGATAAACCCACTGTCAATCATGGTTCTGGTGCCCGCCTCATAAATCTGCACTAAATCCGGTCCGGCCTGGGTACGCATGGAGGTCTTCAGCTTGTTGAGGGATTCCTGGTAAGAGCCCTGATACTGGAGATCCACATAGACCGCATCCTGGGAGCCGTTGTAATTATCCACCACCTGCTGAATCACCTCCCCGGCCTGTCCAGAAAGCCCAGTCCAGAATACCAGGTTTACCTTTCCATCCGCTGACTCCGACTGGGCTGCCTGGCTTTCCTGATCGCCGGTCTGCCCTGTTTCTGCCTGAGAGCTGCCGCCTGCAGAGTCTGTGGACGAGGCACAGCCGGCCAGAGCGGCGGACACCATACATGCGGTCAAAATCAGTGCCATTGCATTTTTCTTCATAAAGCGTAATCCTCCTTTTGTAGAGCAAATTCTCTGTTCTTTGATGTTTTCATTATATCGGTTTGCAGGACATATATCTTTGTTGTTATTGTTGCTTTTATTAGACTTTTTGGCTGTTGCAAATAATTTTTACAAAAAATATACGAATTTTTGACCCGGATTTTTCGTCTTTTTTCTAACAAAAAAGCAGTTTTCTACGTTCAGAACTGTCATTCTGCCGTCAAAAACTGCTTTCATTTATTTTTTTGATATGATGTTTTTGTCCTATCAGATTGTATTTTCAGCATACAGGAGGCACGCACGCAGGCATCGTTTCCGCGTCCTTCCCCGCCGAATCCCCGAACATTTTCCTCAGACGCTTCACCATCTGCTGGCTCTCCTCCGGCGTATAAAACCGCTCCCGAGAATGGATATTGTGCTTATAGGCCGTCTCATCTCCCACTCTCTCCACAAGCTGCCTCCCGTAATTCTCGGGCGTCAGCCCTGTGCGGCTCACAAATGATTTGGAAAAATACCGGTAGTCAGAATAGCCACACTCCATGCAAATGTCCAGCATCTTGTACCGGCCGGTCATCATCATCTTGCAGGCCGCATTGTAGCGGACCAAGTCCACGTACTCCCGAAAGCTCTGGTGCATCATCTCCTGGACGAAATGGGATATATGGCTCAGAGACCGGCCCTCCTGCTCGGCAAAGTCCGACAGCCGGATATTGTTCTTGTAATTCTCTTTTACAAACTGAATCAGCCGCTGCAGTCGGTCGTTCTGGTTCTTCTGTGTCTGGCTCTGCTCCTCGGTCAGCACCCGGTACGGGAGATACTTCAACAGCGCATAGAGGAACAGGCGCATCTGACTTTTGCAGTACAGCGCATAGAGATGAGGCTTTGTCAGATACTGCTCCATCACTTCGGGCATTGTCTGTTCTATGCCCCTGTAGATCGGCTCCGGCAGCTTATGGATGCAAGACTCATCAAAATGGACGTGGGGAAACTCCGGCACATCCTCCGCAATGAGGTCCGGCGAGAGCTGAATTCCCATCAGAGTGCACTCACTTCCCTGGGTCTTGATTTCGTGGGGCTGCTCTGAGTTAATCAGAAACATCTCCCCCGCATGCACTGTGCAGGATTGGCTGCCCGCCTGCACCTCCATGCTTCCTGCAAGCACCCACATAATTTCAATATCTCTGTGAAAATGGGGTGTCCGGTACTCCAGAGTATTGAAATACAGCCGGACGCCGTCCACTGTTTGATGCAGATTTAAATCGTGTGTGCTCATGTCTGCCGCTCCTTTTAAATCTCTGTCTCCATTATATACATACCCCAAGAGAAGTGTCAATTTCCAGTACGGTTTGGACGTGGACATGCGGCGCTACGGCCCGGAAGGAATTGCGTTCTTTCTCTCCGAAAACGGAGGGTGGCTGACAAAGGAAGTGCCGGTGCGTTTTCTGCCAGGCTGCGGGAATCATGAATGATTTCGATAAAATCGCGGACAAATGCGGCTGCCGAGAATTTCATCCTGGCCGCCGCACTCCGTTTTTAGTCTTTCCCCTCATTCTCAAGCATAGACCTGTATTTTCTGTCGATTCTATGGCCATATATAATTGACGGCATTCCAAGGACAAGCAGTATCAGGAATGTCAGGCCTATCCTGCTGCCAAGATCAAAAGAAAAGCAGCGGGCTGCCAGACCAAATAAAAACCAAAGAGCGCCGAGCAGCAGAAACGCGATCCCCCGGCTGCGCATATAGTCTTTTGTCCAAACATACCCTCTATATTTTGCCGGCACAAATTGAATCCCCAAGATACCCGCAATTCCGTATACAATCCAAACAAAGCAAAAAATGAAGATACTGTTCATTCAAGCTCCTTTCTCAATCACAAAGGACTGCAGGCTCTCCAGGCGCAGGTACTTCCTTCATAGGCCGCACATAGAGAAAGCGCACGTCATAGCCGCTGTCCGGAGAGGCCAGCCTCCAGGCCCAAAATCTCACAGGTATTGGGATTGCGCTCCAGGAGCAGGCGCACCATCTTGTTGAAGGAATAGATGACCGTGTCCGTGCCCCATCCTCATACTGCTCAAATTCCTCAGCCCCAGAAGGTCCGAGGGCAGGTTCAGGGTAATCCCCCGAAAATCAATGTCGCTGCCCGTATTGTCCATCCCGTAGGCATACCATCAGTGTACAAGGACTAAAAGAAGGACGCGTTTTCCCAGGCGAGGATTTGTCCGCAAAAATTCGTATTCTTTTGTCTGCAGTAATGCGTGAAAATCCGGCATGTTTAATCTCCTTTTGCCCCGTATCGGTTTCTCCGCCCATGTCCGCCCCCGCTGCCGGCGCCATGTCCGCCGTGCCCGTTTTCGCTCTCTGAACCGGTATGAGAGTGATAGGAATCTAGGCTGTCTGATTCATTTCCGATTAAATCCCATATTTCCCGCATCGTCATATTCTGAACCTCGTCAACAGTAATTTCAGGGTTCGCATCCCGCAGTTTCAAGTACGCCCTGTACTTTCCGCAGGAGAGGCCCATCTCATGGGCTTCGTCCGCCTCATCCGAATTTGCGTAATAACAGTACGTGTTTTCTTCGCTGGCTGTGAAGGTCTCAAGCTCTGACAGCATCTTCTGGGACTGGGCATCGTCTGGACCGATCACGCCAATAGTCATGACCTCATTATTTGACAGAAGCTCCCCTACGCTTTCGCTGGTTATGATCCGGCTGACCGCGTCCGTATAGCGCAGATACTTTATATCCAGCGTCTTTGCCAAATCCTGCCCGTCACTGTTATAGCCCTGGACGGAAATAATCTTGTCAAACCGGTTCACTCCCAATTCTATGGATGGGTTGATATCAATGCTGATTACAGCCGCAGGCGCAAAATAGAGCCAATGCCCGCCAAACAAAAGGAACAAAAAGCAGGCGGCAGCGGGAATCAGGCGATGGTAATATACGGTTTTTCCAGCCCTGGAACCTTTTATTTTTTGAGAAAGGAATGCTTTTGTGCCCTCCTTCAAAGCTTCTTCTGCCCGCACCTTGCCAAATGCCCGTTTGATCCTGTCGTCATTCATACCCGTCACCTCCCAGCCTGTCCCGAAGCAGCTGCCTGGAACGGTTCATAAGCGTGTAAATTGTATTCACATTTTT
>CALWBS010000290.1 GCA_944376135.1 uncultured Enterocloster sp. | reverse complement strand
GAGAATCCGGAAAAGAGGGTGCTCTCCCTTTCGTATTTTTATCTGTTTTCCCCTGCCTTTTTGCGGGATAGACGGCTGTTCTGGTATTCTCCGGTGAAGGTTACGTCCCGCCCAAACCAGTCGGGCGGCGTAAAGGAAAGGGCCGCCTCCTCGGTGGGAAACTCTACCTCCGCCAGCATGAGCCCCTCGTATTCGCCTTCAAATAGATCAAGCTCGATGATGAGCGGAGTGTTCTTAAGGGGGATTCGGTAGCGCGTTTTTGTGAGGATGATGCCGTCTGCCTTGGAGCGCAGATGGAGATAAGCGGTCTCGTTCAGCGGAAGGTTGTACTCTTCGCGGGACAGCAGCCCACGTCCCTTATAGGTCAGATAATAGGAGCTGTCCTCCCGGCGGACGCGCACTACGGGGTCTGTGCAGAGATACGCCTGCTCTATGCGGGAATGGGGAAAGGAAAGATATTCCTGCGGCAGGGAAGTGACAAGATATTTGCGTTCAATTTCCATTTTCTGTTCCTCTTTCTTTTCAGAAGCCGGCCGGAATCGGGCCATTTTTCTGTGTTTCGTGGATTTTTACCAAGATTTATTTTTTTTTACCCCCACTATCATATCATTTATCTCTTTTCAGAAAAAGGGAAAAATGATACAATAATTATGTTTGCGTTGAAAATGCTGCCGCTTCCGAGCGTATTTGGGCGGCGGCTCGGATCGTGTAAAAGAAAAGGGAGAGTAAATCATGGCAAAGGTTTATGCATTTCTGGCGGATGGACTGGAAGAGGTGGAATGTCTGGCAGTGGTGGATGTTCTGCGCCGTTCCGATGTGGAGGTAACCCTGGTCTCCGTGAGCGGAACAAAAGAGATTGTTGGATCCCATGGGATTCATCTGACAGCGGATGCGCTGTTTGAGGAGACAAGTCCTAGCCAGGCGGACATCCTGTTTCTGCCGGGCGGAATGCCGGGAACCAAGAATCTGGGGTCCCACCAAGGACTTCTGGAGGCGGTTGCCAAGGCGGCCAGGGAAGGGAGAAGAATTGCTGCGATCTGCGCGGCACCCAGTATATTGGGGTCTATGGGCCTTTTAAAGGGCAGGACCGCTACCTGTTATCCCGGCTTCGAGGATATGCTGGAAGGCGCCTCCTATACAAGTCAGGGCGTAATTACAGACGGAAATATTACTACGGCCCGGGGCCTGGGGTATGCCCTGGATTTGGGACTGGAGCTGATCCGGCTGCTTCAGGGACCGCAGCAGGCGGAGCGGATCCGTGAGGCCGTTCAGTACGACCGGTAACACGAACTTTATCATTATTTAAGCGGCGGGCGGGCTTTTTGCCCGCTGTTTCATTAATTACCAAACTTCCTAACATATATACAAAAAAAGGACTGGTATTTTTAACACCGGCGTGATATAATGCTACATTGAAGTGTAGCGCCCTCATGGAAATGGGCGAATCACATATATATGAAGGAGGAACCCATCACAATGAGTGTACAAGTGGAAAAACTGGAAAAAAATATGGCGAAGCTGACAGTGGAAGTCAGCCAGGAGCAGTTTCAGGACGCGATGAAGAAGGCATTCAATAAAAATAAAAACCGGTTCAACATTCCCGGATTCCGCAGAGGAAAGGCTCCCATGTCCATGATTGAGAAGATGTACGGCGAGGGCGTCTTCTATGAGGAGGCAGCGGATGAGGCCATCAACGCCACCTGCATGGATGCGATGAATGAGAGCGGACTGGACATCGTTTCCCGGCCGGAGGTTACGGTTGAGCAGATCGGCAAGGATAAGCCGTTTATCTATTCTGCCCTGGTGGCTGTGAAGCCGGAGGTTACCCTCGGTGCGTACAAGGGCGTGGAGGTACAGAAAGCGGACGCAGAGGTTACGGACGCGGATGTGGAAGCAGAGCTGAAGAGAGTGCAGGATCAGAATGCACGGCTTGTGACTGTTGAGGACAGACCGGTGGCTGACGGCGACCAGACCGTGATTGATTTCGAGGGATACGTGGACGGGAAGACCTTTGACGGCGGTTCCGCCGAGGATTTCCAGCTGACCATTGGCTCCCATGCTTTTATTGATACGTTTGAGGAGCAGCTGATCGGCAAAAATGTCGGTGAGCAGTGCGAGGTTAATGTAACCTTCCCGACCGAGTATCATGCCAAAGAGCTGGCAGGAAAGCCTGCGATGTTTAAGGTCACCGTGAAGGAGATCAAGGTGAAGGAGCTTCCGGAGCTGGATGACGAGTTCGCCAGCGAGGTTTCCGAATTTGAGACCTTGGATGAATACAAGGCGGATATTAAGGCAAAGCTTTCAGAGAGAAAGCAGAAGGCTGCGGCTTCAGAGAACGAGAACCGGGTGGTTGACAAGGTGGTGGAGAACGCTTCCATGGAAATTCCGGACCGGATGCTCGAGGGGCAGATTGACAATATGGTTCAGGAGATGGCCCGGAACATGGAGAGCCAGGGCCTGTCCATGGATCTCTATCTCAAGTATACGGGCATGACCAGAGAGCAGATCAGAGAGCAGATGCGTCCCCAGGCTGAGAAGCGGATTAAGACCCGTCTGACTCTGGAGGCAGTTGTGAAGGCCGAGGATATTCAGGTGTCCGAGGAGAGGCTTGATGAGGAGATCAAGAAGCTCGCCGACAATTACAAGATGGAGGCGGATAAGTTAAAGGAGTATATGACAGACCGCGATAAAGACCAGATGAAGGAGGATATCGCCGTGCAGGAGGCCGTAGACTTCCTGGTAGCGGAGGCCAAACTGGTATAAGGAACAGATGAGTAGGGGGGATCCTGGCAGATAAGCCTGTCGGGGTCTTCCTGGTTTTGTCTTCTTTTTGAGACACAGATCACAAGTCAGGAGGATGGAAGTATGAGTTTAGTGCCTTATGTCATTGAGCAGACCAGCCGGGGCGAGCGCTCTTATGATATTTATTCCCGGCTTTTAAAGGAGAGAATTATATTTTTGGGCGAGGAGGTCAATGATGTCTCCGCCAGCATTGTAGTGGCCCAGCTTTTGTTTTTGGAGGCAGAGGATCCGGGAAAGGATATCAATTTGTATATCAACAGTCCAGGCGGCTCTGTGTCCGCGGGTTTTGCTATTTATGACACGATGAATTATATTAAGTGTGATGTTTCCACCATCTGCATCGGCATGGCGGCCAGTATGGGGGCTTTCCTGCTGGCAGGAGGAACAAAGGGCAAGCGCTTTGCTCTTCCCAACTCTGAGATCATGATTCATCAGCCGTCAGGCGGCGCCAGAGGCCAGGCTACGGAGATCAAGATTGTTGCGGAGAACATTTTAAAGACCAGGAAAAAGTTGAATGAGATCCTGGCAGCCAACACGGGACGATCCCTGGAAGAGATCGAGAGGGATACGGAGCGCGACAATTATATGTCCGCTGCCGAGGCCAAGGAGTACGGTCTCATTGACGAGATTCTGTCCCATCACTAGAGTTACAGAAAGGTTAGGTATTTTCCATGCCAATTAGACCAGAGGACACGATCCGCTGTTCCTTCTGCGGGAGGACCCAGGATCAGGTGCGCAAGATGATTGCCGGCGCGGGCAACAACAATGTATTTATCTGTGACGAGTGTATTGAGCTGTGCTCAGAGATTCTGGAGGAGGAGCTGGACGAACAGGACGAGACACCTGTGGAGAATGAGATTCGCCTGCTCAAGCCAAAGGAAATCAAGGCATTTTTGGATGAATATGTGATCGGTCAGGAAGAGGCCAAAAAGGTACTCTCCGTGGCTGTGTACAATCACTATAAGCGGGTAACCTCCCGCCAGCACATGGATGTGGATATTCAGAAGAGCAATATTCTCATGATCGGCCCCACGGGTTCCGGAAAGACGTATCTGGCCCAGACCCTGGCGAAGATTTTGAATGTCCCCTTTGCCATAGCGGATGCCACGGCTCTGACAGAGGCCGGGTATGTGGGCGAGGATGTGGAGAATATTCTTCTGAAGCTGATTCAGGCCGCGGATTATGATATTGCGCGGGCGGAGTACGGAATCATTTATATCGACGAGATCGATAGGATTACCAAGAAATCTGAGAACGTGTCCATTACCCGGGATGTGTCCGGTGAGGGCGTGCAGCAGGCGCTCCTCAAGATTCTGGAGGGAACTCTTGCCAGCGTTCCGCCCCAGGGTGGGAGAAAGCATCCCCACCAGGAGCTTCTGCAGATTGATACCACGAATATTCTCTTTATTTGCGGCGGCGCATTTGACGGTCTGGAGAAGATTGTGGAGCAGCGGATTAATGCTGGTTCCATCGGCTTTAATGCTGAGGTGGTGGACCGCAATGAGATGAATATTGATGAGCTTCTGGCAAAGGTGGAGCCCAGGGATCTGACAAAATTTGGGCTGATTCCCGAGTTTATCGGCCGTGTGCCGGTGATGGTTTCCCTAAAGCAGCTCACAAAAGAGGCTATGATACGGATTCTTTCCGAGCCCAAGAATGCTCTGACAAAGCAGTACCAGAAGCTGTTTGAGCTGGACAACGTGAAGCTGGAATTTACGAAGGAAGCCCTGGAGGAGATTGCCCAGCTGGCGGTGGACCGCAGGATAGGCGCCAGAGGGCTCCGCTCTATTATGGAGTCCGCTATTATGGATCTGATGTATGAGATCCCCTCGGACGATTCCATCGGCATCTGCACCATCACCAAGGCGGTGGTGGACAAGACGGGAAAGCCGGAGCTTGTGTATCGGGACGTGCCGCCGGCACCTGCACGCAAGTCCTTGGGTGACCGTCTGCGCGCGGGAAATAAGGGCGGAGAAATCGCCTGATGGGACGGGGATTGTCTGAAAACTGTTACAGAAAAGCATATGTTTCTGACGAGGGCGAGTGAACGCGCGCCCCTCGCAGGCCGCTGCAAATCAGGTGAGATGTTTTGGCTGAAGGAGCAGCGGCCTTTGTTATACGGTGAGAGATAAGAGGTGAGATGCGCGAATGGAAGAGCGAGTGATTACAATGCCTGTCCTTGCCCTGCGGGGAATTACCATTCTGCCGGGCATGGTGCAGCATTTTGATATAAACCGTCCCAAGTCCGTGGCGGCTGTGGAGAAGGCGATGGTGGGAGACCAGAGAGTGTTCCTGGTTACCCAGAGACACCCGGAGGTTCAGGAACCGAAGCAGGAGGATTTGTACCAGATCGGCACGATCTCTGTGGTCAAACAGCTTGTGAAGCTGCCGGGAAAGGTGGTGCGGGTTCTGGTGGAAGGCCTGGAGCGGGGGGAGCTTCTCTGCCTGGACGCGGAGGAGCCGGCTCTCGTAGGGGAAATCGGTTTTCTTCCCCAGGAGACGGAGGACATCGACCGGATGGTGCGGGAGGCCATGATTCGGATTGTGCGGGAGAAGTTGGAGGAGTACGGCAAGGTAAATCCTAAGGCTGCCAAGGAGATCCTGCCAAACCTCATAGGAATCCAGGATTTGGGGGAGCTTTTGGAGCAGACAGCCATCCAGCTTTCCTGGGATTACACTATCCGCCAGTCCATCCTGGAGCACGCCTCCCTTACGGAGCGGTATGAGATTGTGGTGAAGACCCTCACCATGGAGATGGAAATTTATTCCATTAAGAAGGAGTTCCAGGAGAAGGTGAAGGCGGAAATCGACCAGAACCAGAAGGAATACATTCTCAGAGAGCAGATGAAGGTGATCCGCCAGGAGCTGGG
>CALWBS010000289.1 GCA_944376135.1 uncultured Enterocloster sp. | reverse complement strand
GTGGAACGGTAATTCTGCTCCAGCTTAATCACCTTTGCCCCGGGAAATGTCTCCTCAAAGCTCAAGATATTTCCAATATCCGCCCCCCTAAACCGGTAGATCGACTGGTCGTCATCCCCCACCACGCAGAGGGTTCTGTATTTGGCGGCCAGAAGGCTCACGAGCTTAAACTGGGCATAATTGGTGTCCTGGTACTCATCCACCATAATATAGCGGAAGCGCTCCTGATAATAGTCCAGCACCTGGGGATTATTCTGGAAAAGCTCCACGGTCTTTACAATCAAATCATCAAAATCCAGGGCATTGTTCCTCTTTAGCTGCTTCTGATATTCCTTATAAATCTCCCCGGTTTTCTTTTCCCGGAAATCCTCCCCCGCATTGAGGAGAAATGCCTCCGGGGAAATCAGCTTGTCCTTTGCCGAGGAAATCACTCCCAGGACGCCGCGCTCCTTAAACTGTTTTGTATCCACGTCCAAGGTCTTAAACACCTGCTTCATAAGCGTCCGCTGGTCATCCGTATCATAAATGGAAAAATTGGTGCTGTAGCCCAGGTACTCAATATGCCGCCGCAGAATCCGCACGCAGGAGGAGTGAAAGGTGGACACCCAGATACTCTCCGCTCCGAAGCCCACCAGCTTATCCACCCGCTCCCGCATCTCTCCGGCCGCCTTGTTGGTGAATGTAATCGCCAGAATATTCCAGGGATTCACACCCTTTTCCTCAATGAGATAAGCCACCCGGTGGGTCAGCACCCGTGTCTTTCCGGAGCCCGCCCCCGCCAGAATGAGAAGCGGCCCTTCGGTGCACAGGACCGCTTCCTTCTGCATGGGATTTAATGTATCGTAACTGCTCATATATGTACCGCCTTTTTGTAATTGTCCGTTTATAACTGTCTGTTTAGAGATTATATCATCCGGGCTGGCGGCTGGCAAGCGGCAAAACGCTCGGCAGATCCGCTGTATATTCTTCTTGCCATCTGGTTTTCAATACTATATAATAGACACAGAAGCACAACATGACACCGCCTGTACCTGACAATATGGCAGTGTCCCCGGAAAGGACGACAAGCTGGATGAAGACAAATGACGAACGGCTGAAACGCCTGATGGACTGCTTAGACCGGCAAACCCATGTGAAGCCGGAGCAGATTCCTGATATTGACCTGTATATGGACCAGGTGACCACGTTTATGGAGGAGCATTTAAAGAATACCCGACGTTACCCCGCCGATAAGGTCCTGACGAAGACCATGATCAACAATTACGCCAAGAACAACCTGCTCCCGCCCCCAGTCAAGAAAAAATATTCCAAGGACCACATGCTCATGCTCATCTTTATCTACTATTTCAAGAGCCTGCTGGCCTTTAACGACATTGAAACCCTATTTGCCCCCATCACCTCCCGGCATTTTTCCGGCAGTGATTCCGAGCTTTCTTTGGAGGACATTTATCGGGAAGTTTTCACTCTGGAAGATGAGGAGATGAAAAATCTCAAAGAGGATGTGGCAGACAAGTTCAGCCGGGCTATGGAAACCTTCGGCGAGGCTTCCGTCACCGAGTCCGAGCGGGATTATCTGAAGCTCTTCTCTTTTATCTGCGAGCTGTCCTTTGACGTGTATTTAAAAAAACAGATGATTGAAATGCTGATTGACGAGCTGCGGGACGAAGCCCCGGAGTCCCGGCAGAAGAATAGAATTTGATTTACGCCAGCGAGTGCACGGTGCAGAGTATTCTGCACCGTGTTTGCATATTTATTCCCTTAATGCGCTTTTCTTTGTTGCAACAATTCAGGACGGCACATCTTCTTGCCCGGCCGAAGGCCGGACAAGAAGCATCGGATGTTCATACCCCGGAGGGCACCTAGTCCGATGTGAAAACAGGAGAAAAAACATGCTTATAAGCAAGCTTAACGCCTGTTTTTTCTCCTGTTTTCCGCCGTCCTGAACTGTTACGTCTTGTTGTAATACGTGCCTTCCATAGGCAGGCTCTCCCGAAACACATGGTCGAACGCGTAGTAAGCCCCCTGGGCCGCTGGCGCTGTGGGGATGGCCGCAATCTCACCGATTCCCTTGGCCCCGTAGGCAAAAGGCAGCTCCTCCTCCTTCTCCACATAAATCGCGTGAATATCCGGAATCTGGTTTGCCCGCAGAAGGCCCAGCGTTCCGTACTTCACCTGGGGCACGCAGTCTTTTAAGGGGAAGCGCTCCGTCAGGGCATAGCCAAGTCCCATGAGCACGCCGCCCTCGATCTGTCCCTGGATGGAAATGGGGTTCACCACCTTGCCTGAGTCATGGGCCGCGTAGACCTCCTTAACCCGGCCGTCGTCATCCAAGACCACCACATGGGTGGCGAATCCGTACGCCACATGGCTCTTGGGGAACGGCACGTCCGCCCCCAGTTTGTCCGTGGGCTCAAAAAATTCCGCGTAAAATTCCCGTCCCTCCAGGGCATCCAGACTCCCCCCTGCCTCGTCCAGGGCTTTTTTCAGCTTCACCGCCGCCATGCGCACCGCCTCCCCGGAGATCAATGTCTGCCGGGAACCCGAGGTAGTGCCGGAGTCCGGGGCCAGCTCAGCATTGGAGCCCATGTTTTTGCTCTGCTCCCGCTTCATGCCCAGCGTCTGGGCCGCAATCTGCACAAATACCGTGGCACAGCCCTGGCCGATGTCCGACGCCGCGCTGTAGAGCTCCACAACGCCGTGATTGACAATGAGCTTCGCCCTCCCCTTGTCCGGAAGGCCGACGCCCACGCCCGCGTTTTTCATGGCACAGGCAATGCCCGCCCGGCCGGAATTGGCCTCATAGGCCTCCTTTACCGCGAGAAGCGTCTCCTTGAGGGCTGTGGAACAGTCCGCAATCTGGCCGTTGGGCAGAACCTTTCCCGGCTCAATGGCATTGCGGTAACGGATTTCCCAGGGAGAGAGGCCTGCCTTCTCCGCCAGGAGATTGATGGTGCACTCCAGGGCAAACTCACTCTGACAGACTCCAAATCCCCTGAATGCGCCGGCCGGAGGGTTATTCGTATAATATCCAAATCCGCGGATATCCGTATTCTGATAACAGTACGGCCCCACTGAATGGGTGCATGCCCGCTCCAGAACCGGGCCGCACAGAGAGGCGTAGGCTCCGGTGTCAAAATAAATCTCACAGTCCAGACCTGTGAAAATCCCGTTCTCATCGCAGCCCAGCGTAAACGTCCCCTCCATGGCATGGCGCTTGGGGTGGAAATTGATGGATTCCTGGCGGGAAAATACCACCTTCACCGGCCGGTTGACCCTCAGGGCCGCCAGAGCCGCGATATGCTGGGCGGACACATCCTCCTTGCCACCGAATCCGCCGCCCACCAGTTTATTTTCCACCACCACCCGCTCCGGCTCCCAGCCCAACATGATGGAGATTTCCTTGCGGGTATCATAAACCCCCTGGTCCGAGGAGTAAACCTTCACCCCGTTTTTATACGGAAAGGCCACCGCACATTCCGGCTCCAGGAAGGCGTGCTCGGTAAACGGCGTCTTATAGTGCTGGGTCACCACGTATTTTGACTCGGCCAGGGCTTTCTTCGCATCCCCCCGGGTCACATGGCGGCTCTGGCACAGATTTCCGTTTTCATGAAGTCTCGGGGCGTCTTCTGCCATAGCCTCCCAGACCGAGCGCACCGGTTCCAGAACCTCATACTCTACATGAACCAGCTCCTTGGCCTCTTTTAAAATATTGCGGTTTTCCGCCACCACCAGACAGATGGCGTCCCCCACGCAGCGGGTAATATCTCCCCTGGCAATCATCACATCCCAGTCCTGCTGGAGATGGCCCACCTTATTGTTTGGCACATCTTCGGCGGTAAGCACCGCCAGGACACCGGGAAGCGCCTCTGCCCGGCTGAAATCAATGGAAAGCACCCTTGCCCGCGGATACTTAGAGCGCACCGCCGAGGCGTAGACCATACCCTCCATCTCCACATCATCCGGGTACTCCCCATAGCCCAGAACCTTTTCCCGTACATCCAGGCGGAAGGCCCGGCTTCCCACGCCGTACTCCTCCCCCTTCTCCAGCTCTGTCTCGATTTCGGCCTCCCCCCGCAGGATAGCGGCGGCAAGCTCAATTCCCTCGATAATCTTTTTATATCCCGTACACCGGCAGATATT
>CALWBS010000288.1 GCA_944376135.1 uncultured Enterocloster sp. | reverse complement strand
TGATTACCGGTGCTGCTCAGATGGACGGCGCTATCCTGGTTGTTGCCGCTACCGATGGTGTTATGGCTCAGACCAGAGAGCACATCCTTCTGTCCCGTCAGGTAGGCGTGCCCTACATCGTAGTATTTATGAACAAGTGCGACATGGTTGATGATCCCGAGCTTCTTGAGCTGGTAGAGATGGAGATCAGAGACCTGCTGAACGAGTACGAGTTCCCGGGCGATGACACTCCTGTTATCCAGGGTTCTGCTCTGAAAGCTCTTGAGGATCCGATGGGACCCTGGGGCGACAAGATCATCGAGCTCATGGAAGCTGTTGACGAGTGGGTTCCGGATCCCGTACGTGAGACTGACAAGCCCTTCCTTATGCCTGTTGAGGACGTATTCACCATCACTGGCCGCGGTACCGTTGCTACCGGTAGAGTAGAGCGTGGTACTCTGCGTCTGAATGATGAGGTTGAGATTGTTGGTATCCATGAGGATATCCGCAAGACCGTTGTTACTGGTATCGAGATGTTCCGTAAGCTTCTTGATGAGGCTCAGGCCGGTGACAACATCGGTGCTCTTCTGCGCGGCGTGCAGAGAACCGAGATCGAGAGAGGACAGTGCCTCTGCAAGCCCGGTTCCGTTAAGTGCCACCACAAGTTCACCGCTCAGGTTTACGTTCTGACCAAGGACGAGGGCGGCCGTCATACTCCGTTCTTCAATAACTATCGTCCGCAGTTCTACTTCAGAACAACTGACGTTACGGGCGTTTGCGAGCTCCCCGAGGGAACTGAGATGTGCATGCCCGGCGACAACGTTGAGATGACCGTTGAGCTGATTCATCCCGTAGCTATGGAGCAGGGCCTTCGTTTCGCTATCCGTGAGGGCGGCCGTACCGTAGGTTCCGGAAGAGTTGTTTCTATCATTGAGTAATTTAGATTTCATAAAGCCTCTGAAGAGCATTTGCTCCTCAGGGGCTTTTTTCATGCGGAAATTTACTCAGATAAAGCGAAAAAGGAGCAGAAAATGAAGAAACTTGCAGGCGAAGATGCTGGAAAAACAGTGATTCGTGTTTTCGGCATTCTTCTCGGAAATATACTTTACGCTCTGGCTGTGACGGGCTTTATTATGCCCAATGATCTCATAACAGGGGGGACCACAGGACTGGGCCTGTTTGTGAACCGGACAACCGGAATGCCGGTGAGCCTTTTTGTGAGCATTTTCAATGTCACCATGTTTCTCTGGGGCGCTTGGATACTCGGCCGGCAGTTTGCGGTGAGCACAATATTGAGTACGCTTTTCTATCCCATGGCGCTGGGGGTTATGGAATATACGGGCTTTCAGGGATTTATTCTGGAGGAACGGCTGGTGGCGGTGCTTTACGGCGGTATTTTGATCGGGGCGGGCATCGGGATTGTGATGCGCTGCGGTGCTTCGACCGGCGGAATGGATATTCCGGCGCTGATCGGAAAGAAAAAGTGGAATCTCAATGTTTCCGCATCCATCTATCTCATGGACTGCGTGATTTTAGGCATGCAGCTTGTGACATCCGATTCACAGGCTATTTTGTACGGAATTCTTTTGATTTTGGTATATACACTTGTGCTGGACAAGGCGCTGATACTGGGAAGCGCCAAGATACAGGTTAAAATCGTCACAAAGGCGTATGAGGAAATGAATCGTCTGATCGGGGAGCGTCTGGACTGCGGAACCTCCCTCCTTTATATGGAAACAGGATATCTCCACAGGGAGAGTAAAATGGTGCTGGCTGTCATCTCCAAGAGGGAGCTTCCCAGACTGAATCAGCTGGCACTGGATCTGGACCCGGAAGCGTTTATCATTATCAACCAGATAAATGAGGTGCGGGGACGGGGATTTACCCTGAAAAAAATATACCGGGATGCCCATTTACAAACAAATTACAGGTAGTGTAAAATGATGGTAGCTGCCTGGGACAGCGGGAAAACAGGCACGGAAGGAGAATGGATATGCCGGAGGATTTTTTGGCCAGAATACGGGGAACCTATAATCAATTCACGAGAGCGGAGAAGAAGGTGGCGGATTTTATCACGGCAAATCCGGAGAAAGTCCTTTTCATGTCAATCACTGAGCTGGCGGAAGCGTGTCAGGTGGGGGATACCAGTGTGTTCCGCTTCTGCAAGACCATGAAGTGCAAGGGGTACCAGGAGTTTAAGATGTGCCTGTCTTTGAGCCTTACACCCGGAAAGACAGGGCTGGGACAGATGGAGGGAGATGTGCGGAGGGAGGACTCCTTTTCCCAGACAGCGGATAAGGTACTGCGGGCAAACATCAAGGCATTGGAGGAGACGCGTTCCCTTCTCAAGGAGGACGTCTTTAAGCGAGTCATTGCGGTTTTTCACGAGGCCTCCAGGATTTGTTTTTTTGGAGTGGGAACCAGCATGTCCACAGCCATGAAGGCGGCGGAAAAATTTTTGAAAATTGAGCCCAAGGTTTATGCCGTGGAGGATTCCCATGTCCAGGCCATGATCGCTTCCACCATGAAGGCAGGGGAGGCCGCAGTTATTTTTTCTTACTCAGGTGCCACCAAAGATACCATCCATGCGGCGCATTTGGCAAAGGAGGCAGGGGCGGTAATTATCTGCATTACCCGTTTTGTGAAATCGCCGCTGACTGCTTACGCGGATCTAGTGCTCCTGTGCGGGGCAAATGAGAGTCCGCTCCAGGCAGGCTCCTCCTCAGCTGAGATCAGCCAGCTCTTTCTCATCGATCTCCTGTACACGGAATATTATCGGAGATACTATGAAACCTGCAGCGTAAACAATGAAAAGACATCAGCCTCAGTCATGGAAAAACTGTGTTAAAAGACGCGGTCCAGGACAGGGCTTATAAGCTTTATGGCTGCCTTTGACAAAAGGTAGAACACCAGGCCTACAGCGCAGATGCAGATAAAATACCGGGAAAAGAGAGCCCAGTTCTGGGCAAGAGTGAGAGCTGTGCCGCTTACCGGCGTGACGTAGCGGGGAACCAGCACATGGTGCACCAAAAACACCGCAAAGGAACAGGCGGCCATGGCCTTAAAAGGCCTGGCCAGCCAGTCTCCGTCTATGAACTGGGAGATCCATGCCAAAGCGGTAAAGGCTGAGGCACCTGTCCACATGATCCGATAGAGCTGAGGCAGCTCCACCGGGACGAAAAAGATAAAGAGAAAGGCGGCTAGGGAGAAAAGGCCGGCTTTCCAGCCGATGGGACCCCTGTGGGAACTGCCGGCTTTGGGCTTCGTTTGCCCGGCTCCGTAAAAATAAACAACAAAATACATTCCAAAGAGAAATTCCGGTATGCGGGAGAAGAATAACCGCTCATTTTCCATCTGGAAGGGATAAAAATACAGATACGGCACATACAGGACCGCAGTGACAAGGACAGTGGCCCGCGGGTGCTCTAAGACCAGGCGGCGCAGCAGGGGAAACAGCAGGTAGAGGATCAGAATGCAGCCCACAAACCATTCTCCTACCAGATAGTAGCAGGGAATCTTGTAATAAAGGTAGCCGTCCATTCCGATAAAGGAGAGCAGCAGGCTGCTTTTGGGGATTGTCATGGGCAGGCGGTTGATGATATAAAAATGGGTGAAAAACGCGGCGTACGTAATCCAGTACAGAGGATAGATGGAGAGAAAGCGTTTTTTCAGATAGGACTTCATCTCCAACCCCTTCCGGGTGGAATACATGAGGGAGGCCCCGGACAGAATAAAAAATAGGGAAACCCCGATATGCCCCATGGTGCCGTTGGCGTATTGGACAAAAAGGAGGGGCTCGGTCCGAACCTGGTATTCAATCCAGCATGCGTTATAATGAAAGACCACGATCATGAACATGGCCAGAACACGGATAAAATCGAAAGAAAAAATTCGTCTGCTTTTCATGGAAAGAGCTCCTTTTAGCGCTGAGACAGTATTTTGGGCAGCAGTTTACCGCCGTCTGAACGGTTACCATTTTGCGCGGCCGGAATGCCGCAGGCACACGTCGGGAATGCTAGTTTCTACTCTACCAAATCCATGCGTGAAAGTCAAATAACAGCTGACGATCCGGGGATTGCTATCCGCATTTTGTAAGAGAGCCGTAATAAAATTTCTATTGAAATGCAGGAAATATTCCGCTATGATGTATCATGTCTCCTATTTTGGACATTATTGGGAAAAGACGCATAACAGAAAGGAATGGGATGAATCATGACAAGAGAAGGCAGACGGCAAGGGGGAAGGTGGCTGCTTCTGGGAATTATTCTGGGAGCTGCCCTGCTTTTCGGCGCGTTTTTCGGTTTCCCCGGCAGAGTCTATACGGCCCAGGCGGCTACCGGGCTTACGGGATTTATTTCCTCATGCACCATTACATCGGATAAGAGCAATGTCTCCATCAGTTTTTCTTCGAGCGGGGACGCGGCGGGGACGGACGGGCAGGTCTATGTTTTTGAACTGGCTCCCTACGAGACGGGGGTGGGTTCTCAGAGTATGGTGGGCCAGGCCGCGGCAGGCACCTCCGGACAGATAACAATTCCGCTGAATTTGGGGACCGCAGGCGACCGTCTCTACAGTAAGTTTGTGCTGGCGGTATTTAACGGAATCTCTTTTGAAACCATAAGTGAACCCCACTATATTACCAATCCAGAGGCAGTGGCAAAGAACACGGCAGAGTTTAAGGATCCTCTGACAAAGAAGGGGCTGAACATTGAGATTGATATGCTCAGCGATGCTTTTGATTTGGGCGTAAAGCATGTGACGACCAATATCGCCTTCTCACAGATTATGGGAACCGGTATTGAGTACGAGTATGACGGAAAGACCTACCATTTCAATAAGGCGGTGATGGATGCCTACGATGCGACCATCAGCGCCCTATCGAACAAGGGAATGACGGTGACAGCTATTATCTTGAATGACTGGAACCCCAACACGCCGGATCTGATCTATCCCGGTGTGGCGCAGACATCCACCGCCTATTACTATATGTTCAACGCGGCTACTCAGGCCGGATTTGAACAGACACGCGCTATCGCGGCTTTCCTGGCGGATCATTACAGCGGATCCAACCCCGATTATGGAAAGGTATCCAATTGGATTATTGGGAATGAAATTAATTGCCAGGAGTGGAATTACATGGGTCCCACGGATGTAGGCACTTATGTGCGGGCATACCAGCAGGCTTTCCGGACGATCTACACGGCGATCAAGAGCACCAGCGCCAACGATCGGGTGTATTTTTCACTGGCCTACTGGTGGGGCGCTCCCTATGAAAATATGAATGACAATCTGCATTATAAAGGCAAGGAGATTGTGGATGTATTTAATTCTATTGCAAATGTGGAGGGACAGATGGACTGGGGGCTGGCGTACCATCCTTACCCCCATCCGCTGGTAGAGCCTGAATTTTGGGATGACGCGTCTACAGGGCTGATTACGACGGACTTTAATTCCCCAGTGATTAATTTTGCCAATCTGAATGTGCTGACGGACTATATGGCTCAGGAGGCTTTCCGGGCGCCGTCCGGAGAGGTTCGCCATATTATCCTGACAGAGCAGGGCTTTACGGCTTACAGCGCTACCAAGGGATATGTGCCTGAAATTCAGGCGGCAGCCTACGCGTATTCCTATTATATTGTGGACAGCAATCCGTATATCGATGCCTACACAGTGAGCCGTCAGGTAGATGCTCCATCAGAGGTGAATGCCGGACTGCGCTTCGGACTCTGGGAATGCGATATGAACCAGCCGAACCGGATCGTAGCCACAAAGCGCCGGAAGATCTGGCAGGTGTTCCGGGACATTGATAAGAAAAATGACACACTGGAGGCAACGGAGTTCGCAAAAGAGATCATTGGAATTGAGAAATGGTCCGATGTGATTCCCAACTTCAAGTGGCGGAATCTGGAAAATTAGAAACAGGGGGAAAAGCGGCATGGGCCTGATTGTACAAAAGTTTGGAGGTACCTCAGTGGCGGATGCGAACCGCATCCGCCACGTGGCAGAGATTATAACTGATACATATAAAAAAGGAAATAAGGTAATTGCGGTGCTCTCCGCTCAGGGAGACACCACAGATGATTTGATTGATATGGCTTCCCGGATCAATCCCCGCGCATCCAACCGGGAGATGGATATGCTGCTCTCCACAGGAGAGCAGATTTCAGTCGCTCTCTGTGCCATGGCTATTGAAGCGCTGGGATATCCCGTAATCTCACTGACTGGCTGGCAGGCCGGCGTGATCACCAACACGGTTTCCCGAAACGCCAGAATCAAGCGGGTAGATACGGAGCGGATTGAGGAGGAGCTGAACAGGAATAGGATTGTGATGGTCACCGGATTTCAGGGAATCAATCGAACCGGCGATATTACCACTTTGGGCAGAGGCGGTTCGGACACTTCGGCGGTGGCTTTAGCGGCCGCGATGGATGCAGAGCTGTGCCAGATTTATACGGATGTGGATGGAGTGTATACTGCGGACCCGCGTTTGGTGAAAGGGGCTAAAAAGCTGGACGAGGTCACGTACAGCGAGATGCTGGAGCTGGCTAGTCTGGGCGCGCAGGTTCTCCACAACCGCTCCGTGGAGATGGCGAGAAAGTACAATGTGAATCTGGAGGTGCTCTCAAGCTTTACGGGGCACCCGGGAACAAAAGTAAAGGGGGTTGTGAAACGGGTGGAAAAGACATATATCAGCAGTGTGGCAAAGGATAAGGATATTGCGAGGATTGCATTAATCGGCGTGCCCAATGAGACGGGGACCTCCTTTAAGGTGTTTTCTCTCCTGGCAAAGAATCATATCAATGTGGATATTATCCTTCAGGGCATTGGCCATGAGGAGGGAAAGGATATCTGCTTCACCGTAGCCAGCGGGGATCTGGAGCGGGCTGCAGGGCTTTTGAAGGAAAACCAGGAGGAGATTGGCTTTGTCCGTCTGGAGACGAATGCGGATGTGGCCAAGGTCTCTGTGGTGGGAGCCGGCATGATCAATAACCCCGGAGTGGCGGCCAGGATGTTTGAAGCCCTCTACGATGCGGGCGTGAATATCAACATGATTTCCACAAGCGAGATTAAAATTTCTGTTCTGGTGGACAAGAAGGATGGGGATCGGGCGGTTCAGGCTATCCATGACAAATTTTTCGGATTATAAAGTTGGGCTATAGAGCTCCCAGCGGCAGGTAGAAAGCGCGGCCGCCGGGAGTTCTTTTTGTTTAGTTATGTGATTTCGTTATGAATATATAAAGAAATTAAATTTGCCGGCGCACGTCTGTGGTGCTAGTATATAAATAGTACCACTGAACAGCGGCGTTTTGTTAAAAATTTGACTTTTTCCGCCAGAAATAACTTGCTATTTGACATTTAGAAGCTTATAATGAAATATGGCAGTATTTCTGCTTTTCACGGCAAATTTTTACACTTCTGCCGTCCGTATAGTAAACTAATGAATGATGGAGGACTGGAAAATGAGTAATTCAGCACAAACTTCAGCAAGCAGCCGGATTGCGGCCCTGCTTGATGAAAACAGTTTTGTTGAAGTCGGCGCGTACATTACCGCCAGAAACACAGACTTCAACATGGCTGATCAGGAAACTCCGGCTGATGGTGTGATCACGGGATACGGCACCATCGATGGGTGCCTGGTGTATGTGTACAGCCAGGATGGAACCGTGCTCGGCGGCTCCATAGGCG
>CALWBS010000287.1 GCA_944376135.1 uncultured Enterocloster sp. | reverse complement strand
GCTGAAGCCGGGCGAGTACCGCCCTCTGACCGAGGCGGAGCTTTCGGCACTGGGCGTTTTAAAACCGTCGGTTCCAAGTTCCCGCAGTGCCGTAATTTTTGATCTGGATGGGACACTGGTGGACTCTATGTGGATGTGGAAGGCCATTGATATCGAGTATCTGGGACGATTCGGGCTTTCCTGCCCTGAGGATCTGCAGAAGGCCATTGAAGGCATGAGCTTTTCCGAGACCGCGGCTTATTTTAAGGAGCGGTTTGGGATCGGGGATTCCCTGGAGGAAATCAAGGCGGCCTGGGTGCGGATGTCCTTGGAAAAATACCAAAAGGAAGTGCCCCTAAAGCCAGGAGCTCGGGAATTCTTGGAATTTCTGTCACAGCGGGGGATCCGGATGGGAATTGCTACCAGCAATGGCCAGGTTATGGTGGATGCGGTGTTAGACGCCCTGGACATCCGGAAATATTTTCAGGTTGTGGCCACGGCCTGCGAGGCCGCCGCTGGGAAACCGGCGCCGGATATTTACCTTCTGGTAGCAGAGCGCCTGGGCGTGCGGCCGGAGGAGTGCGCAGTGTTTGAGGATGTGCCCGCAGGCATTCAGGCGGGAAAGAGCGCAGGAATGCTGGTGTTTGCAGTGGAGGACGCCTTTTCCAAAGATATGCGGGAGGAGAAGGAGGCCCTTGCGGACTATTTTATCCAGGATTTTTATGAACTGTTGAGGAGCGAAGATGCAGAACGATTATTTGCCGGTCAGCCGTGAGGACATGGAGAGGCGGGGCTGGGAGCAGTGTGATTTTGTCTATGTTTCAGGGGATGCCTATGTGGATCATCCGTCTTTTGGGACGGCTATCATTTCCCGGGTTTTGGAGTCTCGGGGATTTAAGGTGGGAATTATTGCGCAGCCGGATTGGCGCGATAAGAGGAGCGTGCAGATTCTGGGGCGGCCCAGATTGGGATTTCTGGTATCCGCAGGAAACATGGATTCCATGGTGAACCATTATTCTGTGTCTAAAAAGCGGCGGAAAAATGATTCCTACACCCCGGGCGGGGTCATGGGAAAGCGTCCGGACTATGCGGTGTGCGTGTACTGCCGCTTAATCCGCTCGGTGTATGGGGATGTGCCCATTATCGCAGGGGGGATTGAGGCAAGCCTTAGGCGGCTGGCCCACTACGATTACTGGTCGGACCGGATGAAGCCCTCTATTCTCCTGGATTCCGGGGCGGATCTCATCTCCTACGGCATGGGAGAGCGCTCCAGCGTGGAGATTGCGGAGGCTCTGGACAGCGGGCTGGCAGTGGGAGATATCTCCTTTATCGATGGGACTGCGTATAAGACGGAGCGTCTGGAAGATGTGTACGACTATGAGCTCCTTCCGGAGTACGGCGAGCTTTTGCGGAACAAAAAGACGTATGCCAAAAGCTTTTATGTCCAGTACAGCAATACGGACCCATTTTCAGGGAAGCGGCTGGTAGAACCCTATAGAGACAGCTTTAGGGAGACGGGGGCTTCTCCTGTTTTCGTGGTGCAGAATCCCCCGTCCAAGCCCTTAACCACCCAGGAGATGGACGATGTGTACGCCCTGCCTTATATGCGCAGCTACCATCCCTCTTATGAGGCTGCGGGCGGGGTTCCGGCCATCCGGGAAATCAAATTCAGCCTGATCAGCTGCCGGGGATGCTTTGGGGCCTGCAGCTTCTGCGCACTGACTTTTCACCAGGGGCGTATTATCCAGGCGAGGAGCCATGAATCCCTTTTAGAGGAGGCCAGGCTTCTTACCCAGGAACCGGATTTTAAGGGATATATCCACGATGTGGGCGGGCCCACGGCCAACTTCCGTTTCCCGGCCTGAGAAAAGCAGCTGACCAAGGGGGCTTGCCCACACAAGCAGTGCCTGTTCCCCGAGCCCTGCAAAAATCTTCGGGCGGATCACCGGGATTATGTGTCCCTTTTGCGAAAGCTCCGTGCCCTTCCGGGGGTAAAGAAGGTATTTATCCGTTCAGGAATCCGGTTTGACTATGTGCTGGCGGATCCGGACAAGAGCTTTTTAAAGGAGCTCTGCCAGTACCATGTGAGCGGCCAGCTGAAGGTGGCGCCGGAGCATGTGGCGGATCGGGTTCTTGCCCGTATGGGGAAGCCGAAAAATGAGGTGTACCGTCGGTTTGTGAAGGAATACAGGGAAATGAATGCCCGTCTGGGGATGGAGCAGTACCTGGTTCCCTATCTGATGTCCTCCCATCCCGGCTCTTCTTTAAAAGAGGCGGTGGAGCTGGCGGAACATCTGCGGGAGCTGGGCTATATGCCGGAGCAGGTGCAGGATTTCTATCCAACGCCCTCTACCATTTCGACCTGTATGTACTATACGGGATATGACTGCCGCACTATGGAAAAGGTCTATGTGCCGAAAAATCCTCACGAAAAGGCCATGCAGCGGGCTCTGATTCAGTACCGGAATCCCAAAAACCGGGAGCTGGTGGAGGAGGCGCTTAAAAGGGCGGGCCGGACAGATTTAATCGGGTATGGACCAAAGTGTCTGCTGCGGCCGGAGGGCAGGCCGGATAAGCGGCAAAGAGCGGCAAACGGAGGAACGCGCGCGGGAGCCCGGAGAACCATTCGGAATATCCACAAAAAGAAAGGAAGGAATCAGGGGTGAAGATAGCGATTGTCACAGGTGCTTCCTCGGGACTCGGCCGGGAAAGCGTGATTCAGCTCTGGGAGCATTTTGGAGGACTGGACGCCATATGGGTAGCGGCGCGAAGAAGGGACCGCCTGGAAGAACTGGACCGCCAGGTAGGAGTACCGCTGCGCATTTTTTCCTTGGATTTGACAGAGCGCAGTGAGCTGGCCCGGTTGGGCGAAGCCCTGGCGCAGGAAAAGCCAAAGGTGAAATTTTTGGTGAATGCGGCGGGCTTTGGGAAAATAGGACCGGTGGCCGATCAGACTGTAAAGGAAGAGGCGGATATGGTCCGCTTAAATTGTGAGGCCCTGACCGCGGTGACACGAATGGTCCTGCCCTATATGGAGCGGAACAGCCGCATCATTCAGTATGCCTCCAGCGCCGCCTTTCTCCCGCAGCCGGACTTCGCGGTATATGCGGCCACCAAGGCCTATGTGCTGAGCTACAGCCGGGCCTTAAACCGGGAACTGAAAAACCGGCACATCTGCGTGACCGCCGTATGCCCCGGTCCGGTGCGCACGGAATTCTTCTCCATCGCTGAGACTACAGGCGAGATTCCCTTTTACAAGCGGCTGGTGATGGCATCCCCCCGTCGGGTGGCTGCCAAGGCTGTCCGGGACAGTATCGCCTGCCGGGAGCTGTCCGTCTATGGCTTTTCCATGAAGGCCTTCTTCCTGCTGGCAAAGATCGTTCCCCACAAGCTGCTTCTGGATGTGCTTCGGGCCATAGAATACCGGGGCGGCAGATGCCCGGAAAGAGGATAATGGGATGGAAAAACTTACGATTACGGCCAATGAGGCCGGACAGCGCATGGATAAATTCCTTGGAAAATATTTGAACCTGGCGGGAAAAGGATTTTTATTTAAAATGATGCGCAAGAAAAACATTACCCTCAATGGGAAAAAATGCCAGGGCTCCGAGATACTGGCCCCGGGGGACGAGGTCTGTTTTTTCCTGGCGGAGGAGACGATCCGCAAGTTTTCCGGCCCCGTGCCAAAGCGTGCGGGGGTGAGGGAGCCGGGCCGCACCGGCAGAGGCGGGGAAAGTCTGGATATCATCTACGAGGACGCGAACATCCTTCTGGTCAATAAGCCGGCGGGCATGCTGTCCCAGAAGGCAAAAGAGGGAGACTACTCCCTCAATGAGCGCATTTTTGATTATTTAATCCGCACCGGCCATTTTGCCCCGGAGGATCTGCGGGCATTCCGCCCCTCTGTCTGCAATCGTCTGGACCGAAACACCAGCGGTCTGGTGGCTGCCGGCGTATCCCTTGCAGGCCTTCAGGGCATGAGCCGGGTCTTTAAGGACCGGAGCCTCCATAAATATTATCAATGTCTGGTGAAGGGAGATATCCGGGACCGAAGAATGGTGACGGGTTTTCTGAAGAAGGATCCCAGAACCAACCAGGTGATTGTGACGGCCTGCGAGGAAAAGGGAAGCGTGCCGATTATGACGGAATATAGGCCTCTGGGCGGAAACGGCCGGCTGACTCTCCTTTTAGTCACTCTGATTACCGGAAGGAGTCACCAGATCCGGGCGCATTTGGCATCCATGGGTCATCCCATTGCAGGGGATTACAAGTATGGGGAGCCCGCATTCAATAAATGGCTGGAGACAACTTACCAGGTCCGCACACAGCTGCTCCACTCCTGGAAGCTGGTGATGCCGGAGCGCATGGAGGAACCTCTGGGATATCTTTCAGGCAGAGAATTTTTTGCCCCTTTGCCGGGGAAGTTTGTCCGTGTGCTCAAGGGAGAGGGGATCCGTCAGACCGGACGGGGTAAGGAAATAAATCCATCCGGGGCAGCGGCCGGACTGCAGGCGGAACCCCATTCTTGACAGAACCCCGTCTTTGGGGTATGCTGATACCATTACAGGCGCCGATTGGCAGCCAATTACAGAAATGAGAGGAACATAGCAACATGGGAAAGATTATTTTGACCGGAGACCGGCCCACCGGACGGCTCCATGTGGGACATTATGTGGGTTCGCTGAAGCGGCGGGTACAGCTGCAGGAATCCGGGGAGTACGATGAGATTTATATCATGATTGCGGATGCCCAGGCCTTGACGGACAATGCGGACAACCCGGAGAAGGTTCGCCAGAACATCATCGAGGTGGCTCTGGACTACCTGGCCTGCGGTCTGGATCCGGCAAAGTCGACTCTGTTTATTCAGTCCCAGGTGCCGGAGCTGTGCGAGATGACCTTCTACTACATGGATCTGGTGACGGTTTCCCGTCTTCAGAGAAATCCCACGGTGAAGGCGGAGATTCAGATGCGCAATTTCGAGGCCAGCATTCCGGTGGGCTTTTTCACCTACCCAATCAGCCAGGCGGCGGATATTACGGCCTTTAAGGCCACAACGGTGCCTGTGGGCGAGGACCAGGCGCCCATGATTGAGCAGACCCGGGAGATTGTGCATAAGTTCAACACGGTTTACGGGGAGACCCTGGTGATGCCGGACATTCTTCTTCCGGAGAACAAGGCCTGCATGCGGCTTCCCGGCATCGACGGAAAGGCAAAGATGAGCAAGTCCCTTGGAAACTGCATCTATCTGTCGGATTCCGAGGAGGATATAAAGAAGAAAATCATGTCTATGTTCACGGATCCCAACCATCTTCGTGTGGAGGACCCGGGACGAGTGGAGGGCAATCCGGTGTTCATTTACCTGGATGCCTTCTCCAGGGACGAGCATTTTGAAAAATATCTGCCGGAATACAAAAATCTGGAGGAGCTGAAGGCCCACTACACCCGGGGCGGCCTGGGCGACGTGAAGGTAAAGCGCTTCCTCAACAATGTGATTCAGGACGAGCTGCGCCCCATCCGTGAGCGGAGAAAGGAGTTCGCCAAGGACATCCCGGCGGTGTACCGCATCCTGGAGGAGGGAAGCATCAAAGCCGAGAAGAAGGCTGCTGAGACGCTGGCGGAGATGAAGCGGGCCATGAAGATCAACTACTTTGAGGATAAAGAGCTGATTGCCGAGCAGGCCGAGCGGTTTCGGAGCGAGGCGCTTTAGAGCGCTTTAGACTTTTTGGGCCGGAAACGATTTTCAAGTTTTATAGATTCTGTCCATTATAATAGAGCCATAAAACATGACGCGGCATATGGAAAGGAGAATGGAATTTATGAAGAAAATCGCAAAGATGACCGGTTTATTGTTGGGAGTTATGGCAGCTGCAGCCCTGGAGGTGGGGACTGCTTTTGCATGGACGCCGTCTGACGGCACGCCGAGAACCGCCAAGGAGGCGGCAGAGGCTCTTGCCGCCGGCCGCGAGCTCTTTTACGTGAGCGGAGACGCGCTTTACGCCAAGGGCACATATGACGCTGTCTTTTGGGATGCGATAAACGATGCCATCAATGCGGTGTTCCGCGCCTGCGACCCCAGCGAGATGGACAGCCTGACAGCAACCTACGACGCGGCAGCGCCGGAGATTCTCTCGTATCAGGTGCGAAAGGATCAGCTTCAGATTCTAGTGGATAATCAGTCCACAGTGGACAGCTGGC
Organism: uncultured Enterocloster sp.; assembly: GCA_944376135.1. GTDB lineage: Bacteria > Bacillota > Clostridia > Lachnospirales > Lachnospiraceae > Enterocloster. The sequence continues at coordinate 2,398 of CALWBS010000287.1, read as the reverse complement.
TGGCGGCCAGTGTTCCCTCCATCATTCCGGACGGAACCAGTAGGGAGGATGCTATCTGGCTGGCCTACACCCATGTGGTGAACGCCTACGCGCCGGACTATGCGGCAGAGGCGGATACCGGCTATAAGCGGAAGGAAGCCCAGGGAGCGGCTTACGCGCTCAAGAACGGAAGCGGCATCTGCGCCGGTTTGACAAAGCTTTTCCGCTCCATCGTCGAGTATGTTCCCTTTGATTCTCAGACTGGACTGGTGAATTATTCTGCGGTAAGTCCCGAGCATCTGCGGGTGGCGGTTGTGATGAACGAAGGCGTGAGCCATGAGTGGGCGGCCATCCGGCTTGCCGGCACCTGGTATTACTATGATCTCTCCATTATCAACACGGCCAATCTGGCGGAGCGGTATCGGATGACGGAGGGCCAGCTGAATCAGGCAGATTATGGGGATTTTGCGGAGAATGTGTGGAGAGAATAGGCATAAACATATTTGAAAGCTTGGCAGAAATTTTCCGGCTGTCCCTGTAGAAATATGGGGGCAGCTTTTTATTGTTTTCGTGAATGGATCTTTTCGATTAATCAAAAACCTGTTGACTCTCCCCTAAGGTCACCCTTTATACTATAGGGGAACCGGTTCAAATTCATACACAGAGGAGAATCCATATGCTTTCCATTGGACAGATGTCAAAGATCTGCGCGGTCAGCGTGAAGACGCTGCGTCACTACGATAAAATCGGGCTTTTAAAGCCCCGGCGGACAGATCCGGAAAACGGCTACCGCTACTACGAGGAGGAGCAGATTGAGACCATGCTCTTGATCGGAAGGCTCAAGCGCTATGGATTTTCCCTGACGGAAATGGAAGCCATGCTTGCAGAGAAGCAGGGGCACGAGCTGTTTGTGCAGCTTTCCAGGCAGAAGCTGCGCTTAGAGCGGCAGATGGCGCATCTGTCCCTGACTATCCAGGAGATGGAACAGCATTTGAGGGAATTTGAAAGGACGGGAGATATTATGAGCTACCAGAAAAATTATGAAGTACGGATAAGAGAAAGCCAGGAACAGCCCATTCTCACCCAGCAGCAGAAGATGTCCGTGGAGGAATTCGGCGCCTATTACGGCAAAATCTTTGAGAGAATCGCCAGAGAAGGGCTGAATCCCGACGGCGTGACACTGGCGATTTACCACGACCAGGAATTTGATCCGGCCTGCAGCGATATTGAGCTGGGCGTGGGTATCCGGGAGCGGGAGCAGGCGGATAAAACGCTGCCGGTCAGGACATGCGCGGTGACCATCCACAAGGGGGCCTATGCCGGCCTTCCAGACGCCTATGGCGCGATTGTGTCGTGGATTCACGCAAATGGATGGACCATAGACGGAGCTCCCTATGAGATTTACAGGAAAACCTTCCGGGAAGGCCTTCCGCCCCAGGAATGGGAGACGGAAATCTTTTTTCCGGTGAAAAGAGTTTAAAATCTGATTGCTATTCCCGCCTTTTTTCAATATACTGTTAGTTGGAAAAGGCGGGAAATTTTTTGTCAAGTACAAAGCATCCGGCAAAATGCGCCGGCGACGGGTTTGGCTGCATTTTGCCGGATTTTGAGGAGGATATAAAATCGGAGGGAAGCGGAATGAAAGGCAGCGAAATGAAGGTCAGCAGATGGATACGAATGTTAAAAAATCCGGCGTTTTCTGTACTGCTTACCGGCATTCTCCTTATCGGGCTCAATATCGCGATGAAGGGGATGTTCCTTATGGGAAAGCCAAAGGCGGAGGAGGTTGTCCGCGTAGAAATTTTATATCCGGAGGCAGATGCCCTGCCCCGGGAGTTTTCAGACGCGGAACCTATCGAGCTGGCCTGCAGTCTCATGAATTTTTTAAATTACAGGCCGTTTAAGCAGGTCCAGGAAGATGATGCGCCTCTTATCACGATCACCTACATTTTGACGGACGGGAGCAGCCGCCAGGTTTCCGCCAGCCGGCAGACGGTCTGGTGGCAGGGAAAAAAGTATGCGCTGAAGGACGAGGGATTTTTTGTGAATCTGGCGGAAGGGATTTTTTATTAAGTCTGTATGCGCCCGGCGGGCGTGCCGCCGGCAGGCGGCATGTATTCAGGCTAACTAGCAAAAAGGAGCGGATACCCATGGGAACATGGAACACCAGGGGCCTTAGGGGCTCCACCTTGGAGGACTTTATCAATCACACCAATGACAGTTACCGGGAAAAACATCTGGCCCTGATCCAGAAGATTCCCACCCCCATCACGCCCATCGAGATCGACAAGTCCAGCCGCCATATTACGCTGGCGTATTTTGACCAGAAGAGCACGGTGGACTACATCGGGGCGGTGCAGGGCGTTCCGGTGTGCTTTGACGCCAAGGAATGCGCGGCGCGGACATTTCCCCTTCAGAA
>CALWBS010000286.1 GCA_944376135.1 uncultured Enterocloster sp. | reverse complement strand
GCCTCTATCACATGGGTCTCCTCATTAAAACGGATCTGGTATTTGCGGATTAAATCCTCCGGGGTATCCGCGCTGTTATAGTTAAAATAGGGGCTCCCCAGTCCATAGTCCGCTTCCGTCTCCCCGGTATTGGGGTCTTCCTCCATATTCGGCACAAAGGGCAGGGTAATTTCCCTGGGATCATCGCTCTCATAGTGCCGGTTGGCAAGCTCCTTCTCGATATTCCGGGCGGTCTGCTCCACGATCACGTAGGTGCCGTAGGGGAGCAGGATGGAGCTGTTATAGTAATCATCCTTCCCGTCCTTTGTATTGCACTGCAGGGTGGTTGGATCTCTGTCCGTCCCGCCCCCTGCGTCCCCGTCCCAGGGGATGGCCAGGCGGCTCTCCAGGCCGATATACCGGTCCAAATAGGCGGCGGCCTCCTCCTTGGCCCGCTCCAGGGCCCGCTCGTACGCCCTGTCGCTTGCAAGCCCCGGCTCCGCGGCCAGCAGCTCCTCCTTGTAGCCGTCCACGTCATAATAGTCCAGAGCAAACTGGCGCAGGGTCTTTTCCGGGTATCCCCCCGCGCCCTTTTTCGCCGCCCCGTAGAGAGCGTCAAAAAACTTCACGTAATCGTACGTCCCGTCCGCCTTTGTCTCTAAAAGCGGGGTCCCGCCTCCCCCTTTGGGCGGCAGGAAGATGGGTTCCACCGCCTCCGGGAACTCCTCCTGGGAAATGTCCTCGCTTATGAGATTTCCCGCCTCGTCCGCATAAAGGTTTTCCAAGTTGCTCTTCAGGTAGAGCTTAAAGGTGAACTGGTTTACTATCTTCCCTCCCTGGCCGCCGTTCCCCCCAAAGAGGCCCATGAGGGCGGTAAAGGGATCGTTGTGCACCGAGCCGTAGGTATTGGCCCCGTCGTACTCTGCCTGGGAGATGTCCTTCGTCACCCGGATGGCCTGCTTGATGGCCCGCTGCTGCACCGGCACCGGGTTCTCCTTTGTGCCGCCGTCCTGCACCGGGATGGTCTGGCCGGGATAGGGGAGGCGGACATTTTCGATGTAGGTGCCCTCCGCAAACTCCGTGCCCGCGGCGTAGGCGCTGGCCCCGGCGCCCTCCACCTGGATTAAGTAATCACAGTAGGGCATCTCCTGGCCTTCGTATTCGATGGCAGTTTGGGTGGTTACGGCCCGGTAGGTTGCGGTAAGGGCTTCTGTCCTGTTTTCCCAGTCGGTTTCGTTGTCTATATGGAAGGAATAGACGCCCGCTGCCGCATCGTAGGAGGCCCCAATCTCCGTCAGCTTCTCATCCTGGTAGGTTACAGGCCGCTCCTCATAGGTGTAGACGTACTCCATCACCGGGATGGGATTCCCCCCGGCGTCCAGAATTTGCTCGCCTTCCTGATAGGTTTCATATACGGGCAGATACACCGTCTCTATGTAGGACGCCAAATCATCCCCCTCGGGCACCTCCTGCAGGATGGCCCGCTTCTCGTCCACCGATGCGGTCCGGCTGGTCAGCCGGTACTCCCCCGGCTCATAGCACAGCCAGTAGGTAAAGGCGCCGCCGCCTTCTAGGGACGCGCTTTTGCGCACGTAGAGCTGCTGCCCCAGGGGCTCATAGACCGCCGGGTACGCGTCATTTCCCTCCGAATAGTCGTAGAATACCCGGGCGTGCCACGCCCCGTCCTCCTGCCAGACAGATTCCACGGCCCCGCAGTCATAAAAACTGTGCTCTGTGAACCAGTCCAAGATGGCCGCAGCGGCCTCCCCATTGGCGGAATATCCGGCAAGGGAAAGGTTCTCCCAGGAGCTTCCCGGCATATCCGGGGCATCATAGCCCATCTGGCTTAGCATCCCGTTTACCTGCTCCGCCAGGTAGCCCCCCTCGATGGCCGCATCCCAGAGGGAAGTGTCCTCCGCCTGGGCTGTGCCCGCAGGCCGAGGCGCGGTGCGGTAGCGGTAATAAACGGTCTCCCCGGCGGGTGTCCGCTCATCCGTCCCGCTGTCCGAGCCCGTATCCGTTTTCAGGATGGGGTTCCCATCCGGGCCAATCTTATACTCCCCGCCCTTAGCGGTCTGCCAGACCGGATTTCCCTCCGCATCGATCCGCTGTTTCCAGCTTCCGCTCACCGGCACCTGCTCCATTTCCGTCCGTTCCGTTACGTCCACCCGGTAAAACCGCGTCCCCTCCGGATAGCCGGTCACCTCCACGTCGTAGCCCTGTTCCGTCTTAAAATACTCCACTGTGAAGTCATTCCAGGAGCCGTCCGCCTCCATGTCCGTGTTGTAGGAAAAACCCCGGGTGACCAGCGCCTGCCCGGCTTCCCGGACAGTGGCCGCGCCCGCCGCTTCCCGGTTGGTTTCCACCCGGTTTTTTCCGTTTACGGAGAGCTCATAACCCTCGGAGCGGCTTAATTCCATGATATAATAGCTCCCAAGAAACAGGGGGCGGCCAATCCAGCGGCTCCCATTTGCAGCCCCGTAATCCGGGTAAGCAATCGTCCCAAACCCTTGGGGGGAGGAAGTGATGGAGCCGCCGTCATAGAGGCTTCCCGGCCCCGTATCCCCATCCGGGGTATGGATGGTGCCGTCCTCATTTACATAGCTTCCCGGCTTTTCCGTATTCACAAGGAAGGAGGCATCCCCGTTTTTGTCAGTGGCGGCCACAGCCACCAGGTCACCCGCGTGGTAGACCACCCCGGACTTCCCATCCGGGTGCACGATATCCTGGGCGGCAAAGAGGCCGTAGACCGCGCCCTCCAGCGTACCATCCCCCTGGGTTTTCCCCTCGCTTCCCTCCGGGTCCGCCTTGTAAAGCTCCAGATCCCGCTTGTTGATATGGACGCGGCCCTCCGTCCGGTGGTCCCAGACCTTGAAGGTGTAGAGGATGGTATCCGGATCCCCGTAGGCGGAGGTGTCTATGGGTGGGAGATCATCGTCGATAAAGTCCGGAAATGATACCGTGACGCTTCCACCCTCCCCCTCGTCATCTTCCACATCCCCGGAGAAGAAGGAGACAATCCGGCTTACGATAGAAGGCCTTTCTTCTTCCTCCTCCGCACCGGGCCCCTTGGCCTGCTCCCTTTCCATGCCATTGATGGAAATGCCGCTGTCAATGGAGACCGGATGGCGGGTGTAGGTAAAGGAGCGGACGCCGAGGTCTTCCTCCGGTTCTTCTTCTGATTCTTCTTTCGGTTCTTCTCCGACCGGCTCTGTGCTTATATCCGCTGCCGTATCTGCCGGGCCAGAAGCTTCTTCCTCCTTCCCGCCAGGCGCCTCCCCGCTTTCTTCCGGCTCTTCCCCGGCAGATTTTGTGGATTCCCGCGTGGATTCTTCCGTGGGTTCTTCTGCGGATTCTTCCTCCGTTTTTTCTTCCCGCTCATCCCGTGATTCCTCCCGGTCAGCATCTTCCGTGTCCGCAGCTTTTTCATCCCCTGCGGGGGAAACGGCCAGAAAACCGGATATCCCCATATGACGGCTGACAGACGCGCGGGCCTGGGCCTCCCCTGGGGCGCTGCCGCTGTCTGAATCGCCGCCACCGGAAAAAACATCCTCTCCCTGCCCGTCGGAACGATTGCCGTCCGGAGAACCGGAAGAATCTTCCCTTGTATCGTCAGACGTACCCGCAGATGTATTTCCGGATTCTGCGGAATTCTCGCCGGAACCTTCCCCGGCTTCCTCCGCAGCATTACCTCCCGTATCGTCATCGGTATTTTCCGCGGATTCTCCGCTGCTTCCCGTGTCCTCCGCTCCGTCATCCCCGGCGCCAGCTTCGTCATCGGTTCCTGCAGTATCCCCGGCTTCATTACTTGTATTTTCCATGCTGCCTTCCGGTTCCTTTCCCTTTGCATCATCCGTCAGGTCACCTGCCGGTTCCCCAGCGCTTCCCCCGTCTCCTGCTTCTTGGATGCTGTCCGCTCCGGTAGCCGGGTTCTTATCGTCTCCTGTTCCTGCAAAACCTGTATCCGTACCTGCTTCCGGCGTTTTTACGGGAAGCCCTGCTGCCGGCTTTATCTCCTTTTCCTTCCTTTCTTCCTCCCGCTCCTCTGTCACAGAGCGCAGCTCGTCCAGGGACCGCTCTGCTTCCCCCGGAAGGTCATAAGCAAGGCCCTGGCTCCTCTCCATTGTTTCCGTCCCCAAAGGGAAACGGAAATCGACCGGATGGTCGGAGGCCAGAGGCGACGCAGCATAGCTCCCCCTGCGTCCCTTCCCGCCGGCCTGGGCGGAGGCGAGGACGACCGTCTCAATAGCCTGGTCATCGCTGTGGTTCCCATGAATGATGTAGCCGGTCCGGGCTGTCTTTTCCTCCAAGGTATAGCTGTACTCCAGGTTGATAAAGTTCTCATACGTCTCATCCCGGTCCGCCAGCATGGCCTCCCTGGCGGAAGTGTCCTCCTCATGGTTTTCCTCATCCGTATTGGGAGCATGGAAATCGCAGGTGGAGGCGCACATCTCCTGCAAAGCCATCCACTGCTCCCTAAGGCGGGCATTTTCCTCCTCGCAGCCGCACTCCTCCTCTTCCTCGTGGTCACACTCCACCCACTCAGGCGCGGGATGCCCCAGGCAGTAGGTCTTGCTGTAATTGTAATAGCGCAGGTCACCGTGGGCGGCATAGCCGTTTTCATCCGTCGTGATGGTGTCACAGATATAGTCCTGCTCGGGCTCCGGGGACATGCAATTTAAATACACCTGGCCCGTTGTGCCGTCCGGCTCTCCTTCCGTGTAGCCGTCCTCATTGACCTGGGATAAATCAAAGTCCTCCCACACATTAAAGGTGGTGCCCTCCAGGCGTTCGTTGGTCTCGGCACAGTATTTCTCCAAATCAATGCTGTAGTTGGATTCAAAGACCTCGCTATGGCGGTAGACCTTAAATTCCGGAACATCTATATCCGGGGCCGGACTGTCATTGACAGAAAAAGACACGGCTGCCGGAAAGCTCTCCCTCTCCAGCCATCCAAACTGACTCTGCTGCCCCCCATTCACCGGACTTAACAGATATAAATAATATCGGCTGCTCACCCCGTTAAGAGGAGCGGACTGAATCGTACCCGCCGGCTGTCCGGATCCATTGTAACGGAATGTGATGCTGTTTCCATCCGAAGCCAGCGCATAGCTCCATCCTTCCCCTGGAAACGTCCAGACAGTTGCCTTTAGCTGCGGACAAGTGCTGATATCCAGAGTCAGCTCATAGCCTCCGTCGGCTGTCAGCTGCATTATCTGCGTCTGGCCGTTCCAGGAGGGAAGCCCCCCGCCTGCCTGGCTCTCCTCATCGGCAAGCCCATCTATGATGTAGCTCTTCATGCTCTCAAAAAGCCCCATCACGTCCGTTCCCGGCATCACGCCCTGAAGCTGTCTGGCCGCCTGTTCCTGCGCCCCCCAGTCATCTTCATAGCCAGTGAGACACCCCCAGATATAGGTCTGCACCATGGCATAGCGCTCCATCACAAAAAAATTTTCCGAGGTGGTCCACTCATAGGCCAGATACATGTGTTTAAACCGATCTGAAGAACCCACAAAGGGCATAGTCCCGCCGTTTGACAGATCATAGCGGGTGTAATGCATGACCGAATGATTCGGCAGCTTTTTTCCCGGTTCCAGGCAGAAGGTGGGAAGTATCTCCGCCCCGTATTTAATCGAATAGTAGGTAATAGAGTGATGCATTTTCCCAAAAACATGGAAATTTTTCTGTTGAAACGCATCCCCCCGTATCTCCATGATAACCGTCCCGTTCCCTTCATCCTGCCGGACGGCTGTCCCCTCCGCCAGCACGGACAGGGGCAGGGAATTTCCGATTATGACCGCTGCCAGAAGAAGCAGCAATGGCCGCTTTATTTTTTTCAAAAAGCTCATCTTCTTTTATCCTCTCCCCTTTTTACATATCAAAAACAAAGAGAAACCCTTGGTTTTCGTCTGTCTGCCAGACCTGCCAACGGTTCCTCGCATTTAAAATATTTTCTTTTCATCACAGAGCTGTATCCTGTTTAATCCGTATTTCCAATCACAAACAGCTGCGCCGTTATAATTCCATCCTCGGTGACGCAGACTCCTATGCCGGTTTCCGTGTAGTCCTCCTTCAGTATATTGCGTCTGTGCCCTGAGGAGGCCATCCAATCCCTCACATATGCCTTAGCTGCCGCAGGGGCATCCGATGTATCAGTAATTCCTTTCAAATACAGATTTTCCCCTACTCCATAATTGGGCTTCTCCACAACAGAACCCCCTCGGCTGCCGTCCGGCCTGAGATGACTGAGATACCCGTCCGCGCTGTATCTTTCCGCCGCCTCCTGGGCCCGCGCCATGGCATTCTCCATCAATTCCTCCTCCATAGCCAGCGGCTTTCGTCCATTTTCTTGGCGTACCCGGTTGACCTCCTTTGCAATCATCCGGGAGAATTCATAGACCCCTATGTTTCGTATGGAGTTCCCGCTCTCCTCATGATTTGGAAGGTTCTTCCCCGTCACATTGATTCCCGCGTCCTTCTGGCCCTGCCTGGCCTCCAAAGCCGCCTGCTTCTCTGTCCGGCGCTCCTCTATCTTTGCCATCGTGCAGACATCCGGGTCACAGCGCTCCGTCAGAATCTGCCCGTCTGGCCCCAGAGCGGCTCCGTTTGGGTCTACCGGCGTAGTCCCGTCAAAAAGCACCGTATCCGTATACAGATAACCATTTTCATCAAAATAGTAAAGCTCATAGACGCCGTCCTGATTTCCATCCAGCCATCGGGACCAATTTCTGGGATAGCTTCCGTCATCGTCCTGCCACCACCAGCCAACATTGTCTTGCATCCACTGTCCTGCCTGGGCGCAGGGCGCCCCTAAAAATAAACTCATTGCAAAAATTCCTGCTCCCGCAAGTTTCTTTTTCATCAAATATCCTCTCTGCTTTCTGCGGTGTCAAATACCGTATTTCTTTCCCCATTTCCATTCGCAACGACAGATCCCTATTTTCTTGTCAAGGTACGGGGATTCAAATTCCAACAGTCCCGGGGTATGTGGAATGAGTCTGAAAACTGCTTTTCCGACGATTGAATCTGCGGCCGATCTGGCCAAAAACAAAAGAAAAATGAAAATATATTCTTGTTGCACAGAGAATTCTGTGCAGGTATTTATAAGATAGCACATATCTTCTTCCGCGTCAATGGATGGAATGAAAAAATCTTCACTCTCCCGGAACACAAAGTAACAGTTCAGACGGCGGGTAAACAGGGGCAAAAGCAGGTGGCAAGCTTGCTTGTAAACATGGTTTTGTCCCTGTTTACACATCGGAGGGACATCCGATGCTTCTTATCCGGCCTTTGGCCGGGCAAGAAGACTACGTGCCCTTAGGGTATACCCGCCGTCTGAACTGTTACAGCACAAAAACTGCCCTGCCAGGCAGCATGCTTGCTCCCCAGCAGGGCAGTTTTTCTATCGCAATTCGCAGCCGTTCCCTACTTTTTCTGCAGGTACTCGTCAATTCCCTTGGCTGCCGCTTTTCCAGCTCCCATCGCCAGAATCACCGTGGCCGCTCCTGTCACCGCGTCCCCTCCGGCGTACACGCCTTCCTTCGTCGTCTTCCCGTCGGCCTCGTCCGCTATGATGCATTTCCAGCGATTCGTCTCCAAACCTTTGGTTGTCGACGAGATCAGCGGGTTCGGCGATGTCCCCAGGGACATAATCACTGTGTCCACTTCCATGGTATAGTCCGAGCCCGGCACCTCCACCGGCCTGCGCCTCCCCGACGCGTCCGGCTCCCCAAGCTCCATCTTCCGGATCACCATTCCCGTAACCCAGTCGTTCTCATCCGTCAGTATCTCCACCGGGTTGCGCAGAAGGTCAAATACCACGCCCTCTTCCTTTGCGTGGTGCACTTCCTCCACACGCGCCGGCAGCTCCGCCTCGCTTCTACGGTATACGATATGTACCTCCGCTCCCAGGCGCAGCGCCGTTCTCGCCGCATCCATAGCCACATTTCCTCCGCCTACCACGGCTACTTTTTTTCCACGGAAAATCGGCGTGTCATAGTCCTCCCGGAAGGCCTTCATCAGGTTGCTCCTCGTCAGGTACTCGTTGGCGGAGAACACCCCGTTGGCATTCTCCCCGGGGATTCCCATGAACTTGGGCAAGCCTGCACCCGACCCGATAAATACCGCCTGGTATCCTTCCTCATCCATCAGCTCGTCGATAGTCACGGATTTTCCGATAACCACGTCCGTCTCGATGGTTACGCCCAGCTTCTTCACGTTTTCTATCTCCGGGCGCACAACTCCCAGCTTGGGCAGACGGAACTCCGGGATCCCGTAGGTCAGAACACCGCCCGGCTCATGCAGGGCCTCAAAAATTGTAACCTCATACCCCATCTTTGCTAAGTCCCCGGCGCAGGTAAGGCCCGCGGGGCCGGAGCCGATCACCGCCACCTTTTTGCCGTTCTTCTTCGCAGCTTTCTCCGGCTCTATCCCATTTTCACGGGACCAATCCGCCACAAACCGCTCCAGCTTTCCGATAGATACCGGCTCCCCCTTGATTCCCCGCACGCATTTTCCTTCGCACTGGCTCTCCTGGGGGCACACGCGGCCGCACACCGCCGGCAGGGAACTGGACTTCCCGATAACGGCGGAGGCCTCCGCAAACTTTCCTTCCTTCACCTGCTGGACGAATCCGGGGATGTCTATGGACACCGGGCACCCCTGGATGCATCGCGCGTTCTTGCAGTTTAAGCAGCGGGAAGCCTCTGCCATAGCCTCCTCAGCATTATATCCCAGACAAACCTCTTCAAAATTTCCCGCCCGCACCGCCGGCTCCTGCTCTCTGATCGGCACCTTCTTCATCATGTCCATTACGCTTCACCTCCGCACATTCCACAGCCTCCGTGGTGGCTCTCCTTCTCTTGCTCCCGCAGGTAGGCCCGGCCCTCCTCGGTCTTATACATTTGCTGTCTCTTCATCGCCTGGTCAAAATCCACCAGATGGCCGTCAAACTCCGGTCCGTCCACACAGGCGAATTTCACCTCTCCTCCCACCGTCACCCGGCAGGCTCCGCACATTCCCGTTCCATCTACCATAATCGGGTTTAAGCTCACAATCGTGGGGATTCCCAGCTCCTTTGTCAGCTTGCACACAAACTTCATCATGATCATGGGGCCGATGGCCACGCACACATCGTATTTTTTTCCCTGGTTCTTTGCCAAATCCTTGATAACCTCGGTCACCATCCCCTTGCGGCCGTAGGAGCCGTCGTCCGTGGTCACATAGAGATTCCCGGCCACTGCGCGCAGCTCCTCCTCCAATATCAGAAGGCTCTTTGTCTTAGCTCCCTCGATCACATCCACGTCAATGCCGTGCTCCCTCATCCACTTTACCTGTGGATACACCGGGGCGCTTCCCACGCCTCCTGCCACAAACAGGTAGCGCCGTCCCTTCACGATCTCTATGTCCTCCTTTACGAACTCTGAGGGCTGCCCTAAGGGACCCACAAAGTCCTGGAAGGCATCCCCGGCTTTCAGGGAAGCCATGCGCAGGGTGGAAGCGCCTACGATCTGGAATACGATCGTCACCAGGCCCTTCTCCCTGTCATAGTCACAGATGGTCAGGGGAATCCGCTCCCCCGCCTCATCGATCTTTACAATCACAAACTCTCCCGGCTGACAGGCCTTGGCTACCCGGGGCGCTTCCACGTCCATCAGGTAGATCTTGTCTGCCAGACATTCCGCCTTTACGATCTTGTACATTCCTATCCTCCTGTTTTTCTGCTCTATGTACTCCCGAATTTTCAGGTTTCCATTTACAATCTCCGACCGGCCGAAGCCCTACTCAATCCGGATGGTGTAACTTCTCTCCCAATTGCTCCATGGGGCCAATTTCACAATTCCGTCTCTGTCTTTCAGCTCTCCCGCATACCCCTTATTATCGCATACTCCGTACCAGGGTTCCAGACATACAAAGGGATGCGTAGCCTCGATGGTCCACACGCCCACATAGGGAAATCCATCGCATAACACGGTCACATACGGCGCTCCATCTACCAAGAGCCCTGCACTCTTCACCTGTCCGCCGTCAAATATATAGGTAAGGGCCTTTTCAAAAAATCCCTTTGTGATGGGAACCTTTCCCTCCTGCAAGGCAAGGATTCCTGCGAGAGACTCTTCCCGGAATCCCTCATTATCCGGAGCCTGGTAGTGCAATTCTCCAAGACTCTCTCCGCTCTGTCCCTTCTCCTGGTTGAACACCAGCGTATAATCGTAAATATTTTTTCCCTCCGGCACCCGGAATGCGGGATGTCCGCCGATCATAAAATACATCTCTTCCGAACCCCGATTCTCCACCCTCCAGGCAACTTCGATGGATCGGCCCTCCAGCCGGTATTCAGCTTCCAGCGCAAAGCGGAAGGGATATTTTTCAAAGGTTTCCGGCGTATCCTCCAGCCGGTACAGACATTCATCCATATCGCAGAGCACCGGCACAAAATCCATATCCCTCGCAAAGCCGTGAGGTGTGATGGAATATGTCTTATCCCCATGCCGGTATGCACCTTCCCAGCTCTTTCCCACAAACGGGAAAAGAATGGGGGCATGGCGTCCCCAGACCGCGGGATCGCCCTCCCACAAAATATCTCTTCCTGCCTTTTTATCATATATTTTGGTAAGCTCCGCCCCATGGCGCTCTACTCGGAGCAGGAGCTCTTCATTTTCCAAGGTAAATACCGCTCCATCTGTTTTCATCCGTTCTCGCCCCTTTTCTTTCTCTCATATACGCGGAATTCATAAGAAATGCCGTTGTCCTCCCGCCGCTCTCCCGTATGCGCCAGATACCAGTCCGCATCCGCGTCCAGATTCGGAAAATCCGTGTCCGCCTCAAAGTCCCGGAAAATATGGGTCACATAAGCCTTCCCGCAGTCTGCAAGAAATTCCCGGTAAATCATGCCCCCTCCGATGATAAACACTTCTTCCGGGGCATATGCTTTCAAAAGTTTTAGGGCTTCCTCCCGGCTGCGGCACACCGTGACGCCTTCAGGATGATATTCCTCATTTCTGGTGAGGACAATGTTGACGCGGTTCTTTAAAGGCCTTCCTCCCGGAAAGCTCTCCAGCGTCTTACGCCCCATAACGACCACCTTGCCCGCGGTAGTCTCGCGAAAATATTTCATATCTCCGGGCAGATGGGCTAAAAGTCCGCCGTTCTTTCCTATGCCCCAGCGCTCGTCCGCGGCTACGATCAGATTCATGCGCATTCCTCCGCTTTTTTCTCAAGACAGTATTTAAATTGTATCACCGGACGCAGATAAAATCAAATATTTCTTTCACCAGCCCTCTTTTCCGGCACCCTGTCTTTTGTTATAATGTAGAATATCAATTTAGCCGGGCCGGAAAGCGCTCTCCCGCAGAACCCTAGCGGCCCGTGTTCTTTAGGAGGAAACCCATGAGCTACGCAGACCAGATTTTCATACAGAACTGCAGAGATATTTTGGAGAACGGCGTCTGGGATACCGATTATCCGGTGCGCCCGGTTTGGGAGGACGGCAGTCCGGCTCACACCATCAAGCGCTTCGGCATTGTGAACCGCTATGACCTCAGGAAGGAATTTCCTGTCATCACCCTGCGGCGGACCGCTTTCAAGTCCGCAGTGGACGAAATCCTTTGGATATGGCAGAAAAAGTCCAACAATATTCATGATTTAAACAGTCACATATGGGACTCCTGGGCTGACGAGACCGGGAGCATCGGCAAGGCCTACGGCTATCAGCTGGGAGTGAAGCACCATTATAAGGAGGGAGACTTTGACCAGGTGGACCGGATTCTCTATGACTTAAAGCACAATCCTTTAAGCCGTCGGATCATGTCCAACATCTACAATCACCATGACCTGCATGAGATGAATCTTTATCCCTGCGCCTACAGCATGACCTTCAATGTATCGGGAAATGTGCTGAACGGCATATTAAACCAGCGCTCTCAGGACATGCTCACTGCCAACAGCTGGAATGTATGCCAGTACGCGGTACTCCTGCACATGTTCGCCCAAGTGAGCGGGCTGGTGGCCGGGGAGCTGGTACATGTGATTGCGGACGCCCATATCTATGACCGGCATATCCCGATGGTGGAGGAGCTCATAAAAAAAGAGCCCTATGAGGGCCCCTCGCTGTACATTGATCCTTCCGTAACGGATTTTTACAAGTTTACCACGGACAGTTTCCGCCTGGAGAATTACCGGTATCACACGTTTGAACACAAAATCCCGGTGGCTGTATAGACGGCCGCCGGGATATCATCCGAATTCGGGCAGACGGGCTAAAACAGCCCGTCATTTTTCTGCTCCAGCACACGGATGGCATGGTAGAACAGTTCATTGTAGGGCGTGGGCACCCCGTACTCCTTTCCCAGCCGCATCATGGTGCCGGAAAACATGTCCACCTCGGTCTTTCGCCCGGCCTCCAAATCCTGGAGGGTGGAGGGCTTGTTGGCCGCCGGGACATTTTTCAGGCGCTTTCCCTGCTGCTCAATATCCTCCTCGGTAATGCGGATTCCCCTCTTTGCCGCCACCGCGGCCACCTCCCGCACCAGGGCTACCCGAATCCAGTTGGCGTCATCGCTGACGGTCCACGCCCCAAAGGGCAGCCCCAGAACCGCCGCAGACTGGTTCTCGCTGACATTGCACATATATTTCAGCCAGATGGCGCGCTCCATGTCCTCCGGCACCACGGATCGGATTCCCGCAGATTCAAAAAGCTCTTTGACCGCCCGGACTTTTGGGGAAATGGTCTCATTTTTCTTTTCCCCAAACTCTATCTGTGCCGAGGCATCGTTAAACGAAACCTTCCCCTCCTTCATCACCACGCTGACCCGCGCCAGGGAATAGAGCAGATTCTCCCATCCATACGCCGCGGCCACAATCTCCTCCTTCTCCACCCCGTTGAGGGGCGCCATGATGATGGTATGCGGCCCAATCTGGTTTTTGATATCTTTCAGCGCCTGGGAAAGCCCGGAAAATTTTGTGATGATAATCGCAAGCTGCGGATAATCTCCTCCGCAGACCTCCGCGGGGTCCACCAGGTGAAAATGGAGC
>CALWBS010000285.1 GCA_944376135.1 uncultured Enterocloster sp. | reverse complement strand
GAGGCGTTTTTCTCCCGGGTAAAATTTAAAAAGATGGAAGTTTCCCGGACAGATTTCACGAGGGCAGATTTTTTTAAAACACCCTTGAAGGGAATGGATTTTTCTGACTGCGTTCTGGAGCAGATTGCGGTATCCGATGCATTTGAGGAACTGCGGGGCGTAAAGGTAAATCTCTTCCAGGCTGCAGACCTGGCAAGACTTTTGGGAGTAAAGATTGTGTAAAGGCAAAGGAGGAGCAGATTATGGTAGAGCAGAACACGATCAAGGAGTTTTTGGAGACGCTGTCATCCAAGGCGCCGGTGCCCGGCGGCGGGGGCGCGTCGGCACTGGCGGGAGCCCTTGGAAATGCCCTGGGTCAGATGGTGGCAAATCTGACGGTGGGAAAAAAGAAATATGCAGCGGTGGAGGCAGAGATACAGGAGCTTCTGGTGAAGATGGAAGGGCTTCAAAAAGAGTTTGTCAGGCTGGCGGACCGGGACGAGGAAGTGTTTGCCCCCCTGGCTCAGTGCTACAGCCTGCCCTCTTCCACCGAGGAGGAGCGAAGCTACAAAGCGCAGGTGATGGAAGAGCGGCTGTATGATGCAAGCCAGGTCCCCATGGAGATCATGGAACGGGCGGTGGAGATGATCGGAATTCTGGATATTCTGGCGGACAAGGGAAGCCGCCTGGCGGTCAGCGATGTGGGCGTAGGCGTCCAGTATGTGCGGACCGCTCTTCTGGGAGCAGTGATGAATGTGTACATCAACACAAAGTCAATGAAGAACCGGGACCGGGCGGAGGAGATTAACCGGAAGGCCCAAAGCCTTGTCGAAGTGGGAACCGAGCGGGCGGATGCGGTATATGGAAAAGTTTTGGCGGGACTTATGTAGCAAGCGAAAGGAGAATGTATGGAAGTATTGAAGGGAGCGGCGGTCACGGCCGCCATCAAGGAGCAGGTACAAGGGATGATGGAGGGCTTTGAGGGGCAGCCCCCCAAGCTGGCGATTGTCCGCGTGGGGGAGCGCCCGGATGATTTGTCCTATGAGAGGGGCGCCATGAAGCGGATGGAGGGCTTTGGCCTGCGGGCACAGTCCTATGCATTTCCAGAAGAAATCAGCGGGGAAGCCTTTAAGGAGGTCTTTGCGGCCATCAACAGGGATCCGGATGTGGCGGGGATCCTTCTGCTGAAGCCGCTGCCCCCCCAGATACCGGAGCGGGAGATTGAAGCCATGATCGATCCGGCGAAGGATCTGGACGGAATTTCACCGGTGAATATGGCAAAGGTATTTGCCGGGGAGGCGGACGGATTTGCGCCCTGTACGGCGGAGGCGGTTGTGGAAGTCTTGAAGGCATATGGGATTCCGATTTCCGGCAAACGGGCGGTTATCGTGGGGAGAAGCCTCGTGGTAGGGCGGCCTCTGGCCATGCTGCTGCTTCAGGAGAATGCCACGGTGACGGTCTGCCATACCCGGACAAAGAATCTGGAGGAAGAGTGCAGGCGGGCGGAAATCTTGGTGGCTGCCGCCGGACGGGCAAAGATGCTTGGCGGCTCCCATGTGGGAGACGGAGCGGTTGTGATTGATGTGGGAATCAATGTGGACGAGGATGGGAAGCTGTGCGGAGATGTGGATTTTGCATCAATCGAGGGGAAAGCTGCAATGGCTACCCCGGTTCCCGGAGGTGTGGGAGCGGTGACGACGGCGGTTCTGGCAAAGCACCTGGTGCAGGCAGCACATCGGAGACGGGGGCTGTAAGCGGGGGATATAAAAAGGAGACGGCAGGATGCGGTCTCCTAAAAAATACCTGTATGTGCCGGCCGGATTGGCCAAGTCTGCTCATAAAATAGGGCGCTTGAAAACATTTTTTTCCAGGGAAGCCGGGTTGAACTTGGGCATCAGACAAGACAGCTTTCTTAGGCAGCCGTCCAGCTCTTCCAGCTCGCGGGCATTAAAGCCGGAGAGTCCTTCTACAGTGGCTGACAGCATGGAGTGCTTTAACTGTTTTATGGCCTCTCCTCCCTCCGGCGTGATGGACAGGTAAACCTGCCGGCGGTTGTGCGTATCGTGGATTCGCCGGACAAGATGCTTTTCTTCCAGCGCGTTGACCAGGCGGGTGAGCTGCTGCTTGGTGGTGTGCATCTGCGCTGCCAGCTCGGACATGGTGAGGGATGCATCCTCCTGATGATTCAAAAGAAATAAAAGCTGGAAGCCCTGGGTATTCGCCTTTACCTGGTTTTGCTGCTGGTACTGTATTTTAGTCAGGGTAAGAAATTGTATGACGAATTCCAGAAAGTGAGTGCCAACTTCCGGAAGATCGGCAGGGGTATTTTCATTCATGGCATAGCCCTCCTTTCTGATATTCGTTTTACCATATTATGAGGAAAAAGTCAATAAATATTAAAAGTAAATAAAAGTTTACTATAGGCTATTGACAAATATATCCGACGGTATTATAAAAGAAGAGCGAAGCAAAATAATTGGTATTAAGAAAAGGAGACTTTATGTATGAGTACGAGCAATAGCGGAGGCAAAAGGGATTTGAATAATAAAAAGCCTTTTATCTACTATTATTTTCTCGTCCTGCTCATTGTGCTGGTGCTAAACGCTCTGGTGTTCCCATCGATCACCAATCGTTCGGTGGAGGTGCCGTTCAGTGAGTTCACAAAGCAGCTGGATGCGGGAAATGTAGAAGATGTGTATGTGGATAATACATTTGAGGAAATCCAGTATACCACGAAGGACCAGCAGTGGCCCGTCGTGTACAAGACGGGAAATATGCTGACCCAGGACAGTTTGGCCGAGCGACTGGCCGATGCGGGAGTTTCGAATTATTCGAGGGAGATTATAGAGGAAGCTTCCCCGCTCCTAAATTTCCTTTTAAGCTGGATTGTTCCTAT
Source organism: uncultured Enterocloster sp. (assembly GCA_944376135.1). Classification (GTDB taxonomy): domain Bacteria; phylum Bacillota; class Clostridia; order Lachnospirales; family Lachnospiraceae; genus Enterocloster. The sequence continues at coordinate 4,533 of CALWBS010000285.1, read as the reverse complement.
TCTGATGTTTGTGGTGATCGGACAGCTCATGACCCGGATGATCACAAAGCGTATGGGCGGAAATCCGGCCATGACCTTCGGAAAATCCAATGCAAAGATTTATGCTGAGAAGGAAACCGGCGTGACCTTTGAGGATGTGGCCGGGGAGGAGGAGGCGAAGGATGCTCTAAAGGAGATCGTGGACTTCCTTCACAATCCCCAGAAATATGCGGATATCGGCGCAAGCCTTCCCAAAGGAGCCCTTTTGGTGGGCCCGCCTGGAACGGGCAAGACCCTTCTTGCGAGAGCTGTGGCCGGGGAGGCCCATGTACCCTTCTTCTCCATCTCAGGTTCGGAGTTTGTGGAGATGTTTGTGGGTATGGGTGCAGCCAAGGTGAGAGATCTGTTTAAGCAGGCAAATGAGAAGGCCCCCTGTATTGTGTTTATCGATGAGATTGATACCATCGGAAAGAAGCGTGACGGCGGCGGCGTGGGCGGCAATGACGAGAGGGAACAGACCCTCAATCAGCTGCTCACGGAGATGGACGGATTTGACGGGAAGAAGGGCGTGGTTATTCTGGCCGCAACGAACCGTCCCGAATCCCTTGACCCCGCGCTCCTGCGCCCGGGGCGTTTTGACCGGCGAGTGCCTGTGGAGCTTCCGGATATGAAGGGCAGGGAGGCCATTCTCCGGGTTCACGGCAAAAAAGTGAAGATGGGCGAGGATGTGGATTACAATGCTATCGCCAGGGCAACGGCGGGTGCCAGCGGCGCGGAGCTCGCGAATATAATCAATGAGGCGGCTTTAAGGGCTGTGCGTATGGGCCGGCAGATTGTGGTGCAGGAGGATCTCCAGGAGAGTGTGGAGACGGTCATCGCGGGCTACCAGAAGAAGAATGCGGTGATTCCGCCTCACGAGAGAAAGATCGTGGCCTACCACGAGGTGGGACATGCGCTGGTGGCGGCCTGTCAGAGCCATTCCGCTCCGGTGCAGAAGATCACCATTATCCCCAGGACATCCGGTGCCCTCGGCTACACTATGCAGGTGGATGAGGGCGAGCGCTACCTGATGAGCCGGGAGGAAGCCTTAAATAAGATTGCTACCTACACAGGCGGCCGGGCAGCGGAGGAGCTGATCTTCCATTCCATCACCACCGGAGCTTCCAATGATATTGAACAGGCTACCAAGCTGGCGCGAGCCATGGTTACCCGGTACGGTATGACGGAGGAGTTTGACATGGTTGCCATGGAGACGGTGAACAATCAGTATCTGGGCGGGGATACCTCCCTGGCTTGTGCACCGGAGACGGCGAGGGCTATCGACGAGCAGGTAGTGAAGATTGTGAAAGAGCAGCATGAGAAGGCACTTTCCATCCTGCGGGAAAATGAGGATAAGCTTCACGAAATCGCGGCGTACCTTCTGGAGAAGGAGACGATCACCGGCGAGGAATTTATGGAGATTTTTGAGAAGAAGAAAGAGGCGGGAGAGCCGGCGTAATCCGGTATTTTCCCTGGAGAAAATGATGCGGCCCGCAGGCGGGCAATCGTAAGGTTTTGTTCGATTGCATTTGCCTGCGGGCTATGTTATTCTAAAAATGTACATAGGAGAGGAGCGGGCAAAGAAAGGCAGGTAGAAAAAGATGGAACCGATTTTAAGCAGGCTGTATGCGGGCGAGATTGCGCCGGCGGAGCACGCGATGGAGGGCAATCCGCGGTATGAGGAGCTCTGCGGCATATCCCTCAGGGAGATGGACGCGTTTACAAAGAAACTGGACGAGGAGACGCGTCAAGAATTTGATAAGCTGATGGAGCATTATCTGGAACTCACGTACATTGAGAAAACCCAGACCTTCGGAGATGGTTTTCGGCTGGGAGCAGGACTCATGTGCGAGGTCTTTTGGGGACCGGCAGGGCAGGAAATGTAGGAGTGCAGGCGGCAGATTTTCCCGTGCGGCAGATGGGAGAATCTGCCGTATTATATTGACATTGGATGAAAACATGTTATACTTACCCTTAGTGGACAAAGGGATTCACGCCCCTTGCCCACTAAGGGTAACTATGTATCAGCGATATAAGCTACATATTTTTTGATAGGACAGCTTGATAGCGTCAGGGATATTGGACAAGCCAGACCTGACGTCTTTTTGTCTGGCCTGTCACCACTTGATGGAGGAGAAATTATGAGACTGAAAAAAGCAGCAAGCGCAGCATTGGCAGGCGTGATGGTCCTGTCCCTGGCAGCCTGCGGTTCCTCTTCAGAGGAGACCGCCGCAGCAGAGGCACAGGCCGAGGAGACCACCGCGGCGGCAGAGACAGAGGCCGCAGAGGCCGCTTCCGGCGAGGCGGAGGAGACAGAGGCCGCAGCCGGAGAGGGAATTGCTCCGGAGGATCTGAAGATCGGCTTTGTCTACATCGGCGATGAGAACGAAGGCTACACGGCAGCGCACTATGAGGGCGCCAAAGAGATGCAGGCAGCTTTGGGACTTTCCGATGACCAGCTGATTGTGAAGTGGAATATTCCCGAGGATGAGACGGCAGCGGATGCGGCTATGGATTTGGCGGATCAGGGATGCCAGATTGTATTTGCAAACAGCTTTGGCCATGAGTCCTATATCATTGAGGCGGCGAAGGAGTATCCGGATGTGCAGTTCTGCCATGCAACGGGATTCCAGGCTGCGACAAGCGGCTTATCCAATATGCATAACTATTTTACGTCCATCTACGAGGCACGCTATGTGTCCGGCGTGGTGGCAGGCCTGAAACTGAATCAGATGATCGAGGACGGCACGATCACCGAGGACACCTGCAAGATCGGCTATGTGGGCGCATACCCTTACGCCGAGGTGATCAGCGGCTACACCTCCTTCTTCTTGGGAGCGCGCTCCGTATGCCCCAGCGCAACTATGGAAGTGAAGTATACCAACAGCTGGGCAAGCTTTGATCTGGAGAAAGAGGCGGCTGACGCTCTGATTTCCGACGGCTGTGTGCTGATAAGCCAGCATGCGGATACTACGGGAGCTCCTACGGCCTGCGAGGCAGCCGGCGTTCCCTGTGTGGGCTATAACATTTCTATGATCGCCACTGCTCCCACTCAGGCGCTTACTTCCGCATCTAATAATTGGGGCGCGTATGTGACTTTTGCGGTGCAGTCCATGATCGACGGAACGCCGATTCCGGTTGATTGGTGCAAGGGCTTCTCTGACGGCGCTGTGCGCATTACCGAGCTGAACGAGGCTGCGGTTGCCCCCGGAACGGCTGAGAAGGTGGAAGAGGTAGAGGCGCAGCTGGCCTCCGGCGAGCTTCACGTGTTCGACACCTCCACTTGGACAGTGAACGGCGAGACCTTGACCACATACAAGAAGGAGGGAAGCGACATCGAGTACATCTCTGACGGATATTTCCACGAGTCCGAGTTTGCTTCCGCGCCTGCATTTGATATTTTGATTGATGGAATTACCACTATTGATAACTAACCGGCAGCGGCCCCTCCGCAAATGGGCCGCCCTGCGACATGCAAAGGGAAAGGCGGAGCCACGATTTTCTGGCTCCGCTTTTCTGGGTTAGGGAGACAAAAAGATCTGGCTGCCGGATGGGATGCGGCAGTTCGGGGCTATTACGTAGAGGAAGAGGAATGGAGGTTGCCGATGAGCAGCGAAGCAGCAATCGAGTTAAAGAATATTACAAAACGATTCGGCAAGGTGACGGCCAATGACAAGGTCAGTCTGTCTGTCCGGCGGGGAGAAATTCTCTCCGTGCTGGGGGAGAACGGGAGCGGAAAGACCACTCTTATGAATATGATTTCCGGTATCTATTATCCGGACGAGGGACAGATCTTTGTGAACGGAAGGGAAGTCTCCATCCGGTCGCCCAAGGATTCCTTCGCCTTGGGAATCGGAATGATTCATCAGCATTTTAAGCTGGTGGATGTGCTGACTGCCGGAGAGAACATCATCCTGGGTCTGCCCGGGAAGGAAGTTCTGGACATGAAGGCGGTTTCCGCCAGGATTCGGGAGCTGACGGAGAAGTATGGGTTTGAGCTGGATCCGGAGCAGAAGATTTACACCATGTCTGTCTCCCAAAAGCAGACGGTGGAGATAGTAAAGCTCCTGTACCGGGGCGTGGATATCCTGATATTGGATGAGCCGACGGCAGTGCTGACTCCCCAGGAGACGGAGAAACTTTTTGCCGTGCTGCGGAATATGCGGGAGGCGGGCCATTCCATTATCATTATCACTCACAAGCTTCACGAGGTTCTGACGTTGTCCGACCGGGTCGCTGTTCTGCGCAAGGGCCAGTATGTGGGCACAGTAGAGACTGCCCAGGCCACGGAAGAGTCCCTTACGGAGATGATGGTGGGCAAGAAGGTGGATCTGAACATTGAGCGTCCCGAGCCTGTGGACCCACAGCTGCGGTTAGAGGCAAAAGGGCTTACCTGCGTGAACAAAGAGGGGGTAAAGACCCTGGACAATGTGTCATTTACTGCTATGAGCGGGGAGATCCTGGGAGTGGCGGGCATTGCAGGAAGCGGTCAGAAGGAGCTTCTGGAATCCATCG
>CALWBS010000284.1 GCA_944376135.1 uncultured Enterocloster sp. | reverse complement strand
GCCAGAGCGCCGTGGCCGATCTCCCGGCGTCCCGGTCCTCTGCTGGGCTTTGTCTCGCCCACGGAGAAGGAGGGGAAATTATAGTGGTGCATGTACCGCTTGCTGGTCTCATTTACATCCATGCCGTCAAGCCTCTGGGCCTCAGACAAGGGCGCCAGGGTGCAGGCATTCAAAATCTGAGTCTGTCCGCGAGTGAACATACCGGATCCGTGCACTCTGGGCAGAATGTCGATCTCGGCAGCCAGAGGACGGATCTGATTGATGGCCCTGCCGTCGGGACGCTTGTGGTCCTTCAGGATCATCTTGCGGACCGTCTTTTTCTCATACTGGTAAATCGCATCGCCCAAGAGCGGCAGCCACTCCTCGTTCTCTGAGAACGCTTCCTCCAAGCGCTCCGTGATGGCGGCGATGTTGTTCTCCCTGGTCTGCTTGTCGTCCGTGAAGACCGCTTCCTCCATCTCCTCGGGAGAAACGATCTCCTTAATAGCCGCAAACAGCTCCTCGGGAACCGCGCAGCTCTCATAGCTGTGCTTCTCCTTGCCGCACTCCGCCACAATGGTGTCAATGAACTTAATCAGCTCCTGGTTCACCTCATGGGCCTTAAAGATGGCATCAATCATCTTCTGCTCCGGAACCTCGTTGGCGCCGGCCTCGATCATAATTACCTTTTCTCTTGTAGATGCCACAGTCAGGGCCAAATCGGACACCTGCTTCTGGTCGGATGTGGGGTTGATAATGAACTCCCCGTCAATCAGGCCCACCTGTGTCATGGCGCAGGGACCGTCAAAGGGGATGTCGGAAATGCTGGTAGCGATAGCGGAACCCAGCATAGCGGTGAGCTCCGGGCTGCAGTCCGGATCAACGGACATGACGATGTTGTCCAGGGTTACGTCGTTGCGGTAATCCTTGGGGAAGAGCGGACGCATAGGACGGTCGATCACGCGGGAGGTAAGGATAGCGTTCTCAGAGGCCTTTCCCTCTCTCTTATTAAAGCCGCCGGGAATCTTTCCCACTGCGTACTGTTTCTCCTCGTATTCTACGCTCAGGGGAAAGAAGTCAATGCCTTCCCTGGGCTTTGCAGATGCGGTGGCCGTGGACAGAACCACGGTATCGCCGTAGTGCATAAATGCGGCACCGTTGGCCTGAGCCGCTACTCTGCCGATCTCCACAGTCAGCTTGCGGCCCGCCAGGTCCATACTGAAGCTTTTGAACATACTGTATCTCCTTTTCTAGCATGCAAATATAGGGTGGAGGTTTCTCCACCCTAATGTCAGAACTACTTCCTGATTCCAAGTCTCTCAATCAATGCCCGGTAGCCTTCCAGGTTGGTCTTCTTTAAATAGTCAAGCAAACCTCTTCTCTGTCCAACCATCATCAGCAGGCCTCTTCTGGAGTGATGATCCTTGGGGTTCTCCTGAAGGTGCGCGGTGAGCTCTGCAATCCGCTCCGTCAGAATGGCGATCTGAACCTCCGGTGAACCGGTATCGCCGGGCTTGCGTCCGTACTCTGCAATAATCTGGGCTTTCTTTTCCTTTGAAATCATGATGTTTCCTCCTAAATTCTTATTCTCACCGCATACCAGGCCGCCGGCGGAGTCACCGGGCCGCCGAGTATCGGCGTCAATTCATACCGATTCAGTATAACACAGGCATCCTGCCTTGTAAAGCATTATTTTGGCCCCAAACGGATTTCCGGATGTCTTTCGAAATAAGCCGCGGCAAATTCCTTGTCCTTTTCAATGGCGGCCTTCAATGCCTCCAAATCCGGGAATTTCTGTTCCCCCCGGTCAAAAGCCAAAAGCTGGACCTCAATCCATTTTCCGTATAAATCCTCCTCCAAGTCGAAAATATACGTCTCTGCCCCCGCCGGATACTCTCCCCGGATCGTCGGTTTCTTTCCGATATTTGTCACGCCCCGGTGATAGCAGCCATCCACCAACACCCGGGACACATAGACCCCGAACCGCGGCAAGCGCTTGATGGGAGGCGGCACGATGTTGGCCGTGGGAAATCCCAGAAGGCTTCCTCCGATGTGATTTCCGTGCACCACTGTCCCATGAATGGCATAGGGTTCTCCCAGGAGCTCATTGGCCTTTTCCACATTTCCCCGGTCCAGCTCTTCCCGGATGTAGGTGCTGCTGATATCCCGCGTATGATCTTTTTCCTTTTCAATCACCGTCAGCTCATAGCCCAAAGAGGACGCCAGTTCTTTCAAAAGCTCCGCATTCCCGGCTCCTCTGTAGCCAAAACTGCAGTCCGGGCCCACCACTATGGCGCGGGCATGCATCTTCTTCACCAGCACGTCCCGCACAAAGTCCGCCGGAGACATGCGGCGACCCTCCTCGGTAAATGGATATTCCACCAGGTAATCCACTCCGATTTTTTCCATATTGGCCCGGCGCTCCTCATTGGTGGTAATTACCGTGGCCGGCTCCCCCTCCACCAGGGACAGAGGGGCAATGCTGAAAGTGAAGACGGCCGTGGGATATCCCAGCCGTTCTTTCTGCTGTTCCATGGTGCGGATCAGCTTCTGATGACCCCGGTGCCGCCCGTCAAACTTTCCCAGCGTCACAATGGTCGGCTTAGGGATCTGAAAATCCGTGGTATCCGCTATATATATCATCCCTGCCTCCCTTCTGCCTGCTCCTCTCGGAAGAGAAACATCTTCCAGGGCTTCCACCAGCCCCGCTTCCTCTGGTACTCATACACGCCGGCGAACACTCCCTGGCTGTCATACATCCGGACACGAGTTCCCTCCGCAGACTCCGAAGCTCTGCCGCTCCCATTTTCCGGCATGCTCTCCCCGGCAATCTGACCCGGAAAGCAGGGATTTCCATTGTGCAGGGCCTTGTCCCCTCGAGGAAGAGTATGAAGGGCCGGATACACAGACAGCACCTGCTCCACGGAGAGAATTTTTTCTCCAATCCTGCCCGCATCCCGAAGCGCTTCCACTTCGTTCAGACGCAGGCTGTCTTTCGCCTGAAACTGCCCCACGCGCAGGCGGGTCAAATGCTCCATGCATCCGCCGCAGCCCAGCTTCTCCCCGATATCGTGACAGAGGGTGCGGATATAGGTGCCTTTGGAGCAGTCCACCCGCATGCGCACTCGGGGGAGAGACACCTCCTCAATAGAAATTGAGGGAATGTCCACATGACGCGGCTTTCGCTCCACCTCTTTTCCCTGTCTGGCAAGCTCATAGAGTTTTTTCCCTCCCACCTTGAGAGCGGAGTACATAGGGGGAATCTGCTCATACCCGCCCGAAAAGGAGAGAACCGCTTCCCGCACCGCCTCCCGCGTCAGAGAAGCTGCCTCCCGGCTCTTATCTGCCAACACCTGGCCCGAGACGTCCTGAGTATCGGTGACAAGCCCCAGAAGCAGGACCGCCTCATAGGTCTTGGTCTCCCCGGCAAATGCCTCGCACAGCCTTGTCCCCATCCCCAGGCACACAGGAAGAACTCCCTCTGCGTCCGGGTCAAGGGTGCCTGTGTGGCCGATTTTTTTTTGCCTTAAAATTCCTCGAAGCCGGGCCACCACATCGTGGGATGTGTAGCCCGGCTCTTTGTATATATTGATGATCCCATGGTACATGACCTGTTTTAATCCTCCTGTTCCCGCTCGTTTAACTGTTTTTCAATGTGCAGGGACAGATTGTTGATTACATCATGGATACTGCCGGACATAGTACATCCCGCGGCCCGCACGTGGCCTCCTCCTCCAAAGAAGAATGCCACCCGGCTCACATCCACAATACTCTGTGAGCGGAGGCTGACCTTATACTCTGAAGCCCCGGTCTGGTACATGAAGATGGCTACCTCCACGCCCTCGGTCAGGCGAAGCTGGTCGATAATTCCGTCCATGTCCTTGCCATCCACCCCGTATAATTTCATTTCGTTCTGCCGGATGGCACTGAAAATACATTTGCCGTCCAGAAACGTGATGCTCTCGAGAAGGGCCCGCCCCAGAATCTGATTCTGTATGTAGGTCTTCCGGTAAAAGCTGTCGTCGATAATATTTCCAAAATCTATGCCTTTGGCCATAAGGTGGCCCGCAATCTCCATAGTTTTCGGAGAAGTGCAGGAAAACTTGAACACTCCGGTGTCATGGACAATCCCGGTGTACAGGCATTCCGCAATGGCCTTGTCAATACGGCTTTCATCCATCTGTTTAAACAGAACCTCACAGGTGGAACTGGCCTTATCCTCCACCACGTTGTGTTCCCCATAGCCCGTATTGGTCACATGGTGATCCAGGCACAGGCTGGACTGCGCCCGATCCAGATAGCAGACGAATTCCCCCAGCCGCTCTCTGTCGCTGCTGTCTACACAGATACACAGATGGTAGTTCTCGTCATCCGTCCGGTGGCGTATCTCCTCAAAGCCCTTTAAGTAGGCAAACTTCGGGGATGCCTCCTCCAGATAGACAGCCATCCGGATGTCCGGGCGAAGGGACCGAATATAATTATACAGTCCCAGGGCCGAGCCCAGGCAGTCCCCGTCCGGGCGCACATGTCCCAGAATCACCACAGAATCCGTATTCATAAGCATCTGCTCCAGAAGCGTCATTCCATCTCCTCCTCGTGAAGATCCTTGGTCACCTCGTCAATAAGATGCGACATATTTACACCATATTCAATGGACTGGTCCAATATGAATTTGATCTCCGGGGTGTTGCGCAGGTTGACCCGTCTGGCCAGCTCCCTGCGCACAAAGCCCTCGGCGCTCTTTAAGCCCTCCATGGTGGATTTCTGGGCATCCGCATCCCCCAGGACACTGATATATACCTTGCAGTATTTCAGATCCGGGGTTACCTCAGCCGAAACCACGCTTGTCATGGAATGGATGCGGGGATCCTTGATCCCTGAGCGGATAATCTCGCTCAGTTCACGCTGGACCTCCATGTTGATTCTTGTATTTTTAATGCTGTTTTTGCGCATATATTTCCCTTCCTGTCATGCAGAACAGACACCCGCTCCAGGCCTGCCCGCCCGCAGGGCGCCCTTTACCTGGGCACCTCAACCATGATGTAGGCCTCGATCTCATCATCCTCTTTGAGATCATTAAATTTCTCAAATACGAGACCGCACTCGTAGCCCGCATTCACTTCTTTTACATCATCCTTAAACCGCTTCAGAGAAGCCAGGGCGCCGTCAAAGATCTGCTCGCCTTCCCGGCGGATCCGGCAGCTGCAGCCTCTCTGGAACTTGCCGTCAAGCACATAGGAGCCCGCGATCGTGCCCACGCCCGAAGCCTTGAAGAGCTGTCGAATCACGGCATGGCCGATCACCTTCTCCTCGAAAATAGGATCCAGCATGCCCTTCATAGCTGCCTCCACGTCCTCGATGGCCTGATAAATCACCTTGTACAGGCGGATGTCCACTTTCTCCCGCTCTGCGATGGATTTGGCCGTTGCATCCGGACGGATGTTGAATCCGATGATAATCGCGTTGGAGGCGGAAGCCAGGGATACATCAGATTCGTTGATGGCACCCACGCCTCCGTGAATCACTTTCACCACAACCTCGTCGTTGGAGAGCTTTACAAGGCTCTGCTTTACGGCCTCCACGGAGCCCTGCACATCTGCCTTTACAATGATGGGAAGCTCCTTCACATTGCCCGCCTTAATCTGGCTGAACAGGTCATCTAAGGAGAGCTTCGTCTTAGTCTCCTCAATCAGCTTGTTCTTGCCCTCTGAGATAAAGGTCTCGGCAAAGCTTCTGGCCTCCTTCTCGTTCTCCGTGGCAACAAACACTTCCCCTGCATTGGGAACATCGTTCAAGCCAAGAATCTCAACCGGCATGGAGGGCCCTGCCTCCTTCACCCGGCGGCCCTTGTCGTCCATCATTGCCCGGATCTTTCCGTAGCAGGCTCCCGCCGCGATGGTATCGCCTACATGGAGCGTTCCCTTCTGCACCAGAACCGTAGCCACAGGACCCTTGCCCTTATCCAGCTCAGCCTCAATCACCAGGCCGCGGCCTTTTCGGTTGGGGTTCGCTTTGAGCTCCAGCACATCCGCGCTTAAAAGAATCATTTCCAGAAGATCTTTGATTCCCTCCTTGGTGTGAGCGGAAACCGGCACAAAGATCGTACTGCCGCCCCAATCCTCAGGGATGAGCTCATACTCTGCCAGCTCCTGCTTCACCTTATCCACGTTGGCGCTGGGCTTATCAATCTTGTTGATCGCGACAATGATCTCCACCCCTGCGGCCTTGGCGTGGTTGATGGCCTCTACGGTCTGGGGCATCACGCCGTCATCCGCCGCGACCACCAGAATGGCGATATCCGTGGACTGGGCGCCGCGCATACGCATGGCGGTAAATGCCTCATGTCCCGGCGTATCAAGGAAGGTGATCTGCCGGCCGTTGATCTCGATAACGGAAGCACCGATGTGCTGAGTGATGCCGCCGGCCTCCCGGGCCGTCACATTGGTCTGACGGATGGCATCCAGCAGAGAAGTCTTGCCGTGGTCTACATGGCCCATAACGCAGACAACCGGAGGTCTGGGAACCATATCCTCCTCATTCTCCTCGTCCTCCTTGAGAAGCTCGGCGATTACATCCACCTTCTCTTCCTTCTCGCAGAGCACGTCAAATTCCATCGCGATCTCTTCCGCCTGGTCGTAGTCAATCTCCTGATTCAGCGTGACCACCTGGCCTTTAAGGAAAAGCTTCTTCACAATAACGGAGGGCTGAAGCTTCATCTTATCCGCCAGCTCCCGGATCGTCAAGCGCTCAGGCAGAGTGATGGTCTTGATATCCTCCACCTTAGCCTCTTCCTTCTTGGGCTGGGGCATGATAAATGCTCCCTTTCCGGTCTTGGGCGCCTTCTTCTTGCCGTCCTCCTCCCGGTCTCTCTTGTCAAACCGGTCGTTCTTGTGAGCCGTCTTATTCTGCTGCCGGTTGTTGGTGGGCTTTGTCTGGATTGCGGAGTCAAAGGACGGCCGTCCGCTGTCTCTGCCGCCTCTGCGGCTGTCGCGGTTTCCTCTGGAGTCCCGGCTGTCATCCCCGCTGCGGCCGCCAAAGCCGCCCTGGCTGCGGCCGCCGAAACTTCCTTGGCCTCTTCCGTCACGGCTGCCTGCAAAACCGCCCTGGCCCCTTCCGTCACGGCTGCCTCCAAAGCTTCCTTGCCCTCTTCCATCACGCCTTCCTCCGAAGCTTCCCTGACCTCTTCCGTCGCGGCCATCGCGGCTGCCTCCGAAGCTTCCCTGGCTTCTTCCATCGCTGCCATCGCGGCCGCCTCCGAAGCCGCCCTGACTTCTTCCGTCGCGGCCATCACGGCTTCCTCCAAAGCTCCCCTGACTTCTTCCGTCACGGCT